>JAAZNB010000435.1 GCA_012798515.1 Chloroflexota bacterium | reverse complement strand
GCCCAGGTGCGCCTGCTGCGCGGGTTGGCCGAGCGCCTGGGCCGGCCGGAGCTCGAGATCGACAGCGTGGATGGCTTCCAGGGCCGTGAAAAAGAGGCCGTGGTGGTCTCGCTGGTGCGTTCCAATCGCCAGGGTGAGATCGGCTTCCTGGAGGACGTGCGCCGTATGAACGTGGCCCTCACCCGGGCGCGGCGCAAGCTGATCGTGATCGGCGACAGCGCCACGGTCACGGTCCATCCCTTCTACCGGCGCATGGTCGACTATTTCGAGGCTCGCGGCGCCTACCATTCCGTGTGGGAAGAGTGATTTTATAAGTCCCTGGAATTTCCCCGTGCGGGGGCCTACCACGGCGATTTCCAACCGCCTGATTTTAATGTGGGTGTAATTTTTAGGGGTTAAGATTAACTTTTACCGGGGAGGAAGGACCCTGCCCGGGAAGTAGAGGTATCCCTTAACGGTAACATCACATCCAGGGGGTTTTGCGTTTATGAAAGAGATCAACATGCAATCGGATGCCAATCACGGCGTCGAAGCGGCACCCGGGCCGCGTATCGATCGCCGGCAGTTCCTTAAAATGATGAGCGGGACCGCCCTGGGGGCGGCCCTGATGGGCATCGGTGGGCTGACCTATATGTCGCGCATCGAGCCGGTCTGGTTCGAGACCGTGCACGTGCCCTTACGCCTGTCGCGCCTGGCCCCGGCCTTTTCCGGCTTCCGCCTGGTGCAGCTTTCCGACATCCACCTGAGCAGCGCCATGACCGGCGAGCGCCTCTCCGAGGTGGTGCGCTCGGTCCTGGCGTTGAGCCCCGACCTGGTGGCCATCACCGGAGACTTCGTGGATAACCGCCGGCGCCTGCAGCAGTCTTTGGACGACATCACCCAGGCGCTGCGCCCGCTGGTGGAGGCTACCCAGGTGGTGGCCGTGCTCGGCAATCACGATTACTGGACCGGGCCCGGCTCCGTGCGCCAGATGCTGGCCGGGCTGGGCGTGCTGGAGCTGCCCAACCAGGTGTTGGCCCTGGAACGCGAGGGCAAGTCTCTGTACATTGCCGGGGTGGATGACGTGATCGAGCGGCACGCCCGCCTGAAGTCCGTGCTGGAACAGATCCCGGAGACAGGCGGGGCGGCCGTTCTGCTGGCCCATGAGCCCGATTTTGCCGACCAGGCCGCCGGCGCCCGGCGTTTCGACCTGCAAATTTCCGGCCATTCCCACGGCGGCCAGGTGGTGCTGCCCGGGATCGGCCCGCCCATCCTGCCCCGCATGGGGGAGAAGTATCCCCTGGGGCTGTACACGCTGGAGGGCATGTTCCAGTACACCAATCGCGGCCTGGGGACCATTCCCCCGCGGGTGCGCTTCAACTGCCGCCCGGAGATCACCGTGTTTACCCTGGAACCGGAGGAATAAGCGCCCCCTCATTCATGGCCCAGGAGCGGCCGGGTAAGAATTCTTCCTGGTGCATTCGCTTCGCGGATGCACCTACTGCGGCCGCTCTGCGGCCGATGCGCGATTGGGGTGTATGCAGTCCGGTAGTTCGTCCCGCGTAGACGATACCGGACGGCCGCCGGAGCGGCCCCTCTTGTTATTTGTATAAAATTGATACATAATATAAACAATAACACCGGTGCGACACGGCCGGCGACGAGGTGGGATAATCTTATGGGTTGCCCCCCGCACCAGGAAGATGGGGGAAAGGAGCAAAGATGGCGTTTACGTTCAAAAACTCGAAAGGGAACGAGTATTATCTGCACACGCGTACCACCGTGCTGAAAAGCGGCAAAAAACAGCAGATCTTCTTCTTCTCGCGCAGCCAGGATGGCGACGAAGTGTTGAACAAGGTCCCCGAGGGTTACGAAGCGATCGAGACATCTACCGGGCTGCCGGTGCTGCGCAAGTCCGCCAACCAATAACCACCCGGCTGCCGGACTGCATACCAGGCGAGGCCGCAGGCTCCCAGCGGGGGCGCTGCGGCCTCCTTCTATTTCCTCCCGGGTGGGCGCGGGCCTATGGCGTGGCCATCTCGCCGGCGCGGTCGCGGGCCGGGTCGCGGATGAAGACGGCTGCCATGGCTGCGCTGGCCCAGGCCAGCCCGGCGCAGATCCACAATGCAGTCTGGAAGGTGTTGATCAGGGCAGACCGGATGGCGTCCTGCACCTGCTGGCGGGCGGCGGGCGCCAACCCGGCCGGCGGCTGGGCCCCGCCG
>JAAZNB010000048.1 GCA_012798515.1 Chloroflexota bacterium | reverse complement strand
GGCGAGCTGGAATACCTGGCCGGGCACCCCGGGGTGGGCCTGGTGTACGGCGACCTGGAGATGATCGACGCCGCCGGGAACTTCCTGTGGCGCAGTACGTATCGCGATTTCGACCTGGTGGACCTGGTGCGCCGCGCCGGGTGGATCTCGCAGCAGGGTAACCTCATCCGCCGTGACCTGCTGGACCGGGTGGGCTTGCTGGATACCGGGCTGCATTTCCAGATGGACCTCGACCTGTGGATCCGCGCCGGGCTGGTGTCGTCTTTTGGCTATCTACCCCAGGCGGTGGCGCGCTTCCGCCTGCACCGCGATTCCAAGACGCTCAGCAAGAGCTACCTGGCCGCCCAGGACGTGCTTACCATCTACCGGCGCCTGTTTGCCCGGCCCGACCTGCCGCCGGCCCTGCGAGCGGTGGAAAATGAGGCCCTTTCCAGCGCCTATCTGCACGCCGCGCGCGGCTGGTTCGAGTCGGACGGGGTGAACGAAGCCGCCCGGCACCTGCAGCGCAGCGTGCAGCTCTACCCCCCCCAGCTTTTACGGCGCACCTTCTGGGGCCTGTTCCCCTCCGTGCTGGTGGCGCGCCTGGCAGGAGGGAAGCAGGGAGGGCTGTACCGCGCTTTACAACACCTCGTATACGGGAAGACAGACCGGTGACCCAATTTCAGCCTTCTCCAACCAATCCTCCTTCGCCCCGGGCGGGGCGTATTGCCATCTTCGTGCCCACCATGGGTGGGGGCGGCGCCGAAAAAGTGGTGCTGCACTTGTGCGGCGGGCTCTTGCAATCCGGCCGGGCGGTAGACCTGCTGCTCAAGGAAAAGAGCGGGGCGCTGCTGGCGCGGCTGCCTGCCGGGGTGAACGTGATTGATTTTCAGGCCAGCAGCATGAGCCGTTGCCTGCCTGGCCTGGTGCGCTACCTGCGCCAGACGGGCCCTGAGGCGCTGGTTGCCACCATGGAGCTGCCTAACCTGCTTTCTATCCTGGCCGGCCAGCTGGCCGGCGGTCGCACCCCGGTCATCACCACCACCCACGACACCCTGTCGCACACCATCCGTACCAACACCGGCAGCGCCACACTGGATCACATCCTGGTGTGGCTGCTGTACCGCTTTGCCCACCGTGTGGTGTGCGTGTCGCGCGGCGTGGCCGACGACCTGGCCACCTACGCCGGCCTGCCCCGCCGGCGCATCGACGTGATCTACAACCCGGTGATCACCCCCGAGCTGAAGGCGCTGGCGGCGCAGCCTTTTGACCATCCCTGGTTTGCACCCGGCCAGCCGCCGGTGGTGCTGGGGGTGGGCCGCCTGGTGGCTCAGAAGGATTTTGCCACCCTGCTGCGCGCCTTTGCCCTGCTGCGCGCCCGTACCCCGGCGCGGCTGGTGTTGCTGGGCGAGGGCGAACAGCGCGCCGAGCTGGAGGCCCTGGCCGAGCGCCAGGGTATCCGCCAGGACGTGTGGTTTGCCGGCTTCCAGGCCAACCCCTTCCAGGTGATGAGCCGGGCGGCGGTGATGGTGATGTCTTCCCTGCATGAAGGCTTTGGCATGGTGCTGGTCGAGGCCATGGCCTGCGGCTGCCCGCTGGTGAGCACCAACTGCCCCCACGGGCCGGAAGAGCTGCTGGACGGCGGGCGCTACGGGCACCTGGTGCCGCTGCGCGACCCGGCTGCCATGGCCGAGGCCGTGCTGGCCGTGCTGAACGGCGACCCGCGCCGCCCGCCGGCGGACTGGTTGCGCCAGTTCGAGGTGGACAGCGTCACCCGCCAATACCTGGAGCTGATCGAAGGAGGCGCATGAACGCCACAACGCCCGGGCCGCAGCGGCCCACCATTGCCATCTTGCTGCCCGACCTGCGCATGGGCGGCGCCGAACGCGTCTCCCTGATCCTGGCCGGCGGTTTCGTGCAGGCCGGTTACCCGGTGGACCTGGTGCTGATCAAGGGCGCGGGCCAGCTGCAGGCCGAGGTGCCCGCCGGGGTCCGCCAGGTGGAGCTGGGCTGCGCCAGCGAGTACACCGCCCTGCGCCCGCTGATGAACTACCTGGAGCAGCGCCGGCCGGCGGTGGCCATCTCGTCTCTCGATCTGGCCAGCTGTGTGCTGCTGCTGGCGCGCCGCTTGAGTGGTGTGGACACCATGACCACCGTGGTAGAATCCAGCACGGTGTCGATCTTTCGCCGTTCGACGGCCAAGAAACTCATGGAGCGACTGCTGTTGAGCGCCCTGTTCCCCACGGCCAACTTCCGGGTGGGCGTGTCTAAGAATACCGCCCGCGACCTGGCTGCTTACATCGGCCTGCCTGCCGGCCAGGTCAAGGCCATCTATAACCCTATCATCCACCGTGATCTGCCGCGCCTGGCCGCCGAACCGGTGGAGCATCCCTGGTTTGCGCCCGGCCAGCCGCCGGTGGTGCTGGCCGTGGGCCGCCTGCGCCCCGAGAAGGACTACGCCACCCTGCTGCGGGCTTTCCGGCAGGTACAGGCCCAACGTGACTGCCGCCTGGTGATCCTGGGCGACGGCGAGCTGCGCCCGGAGCTGGAAAGCCTGGTGCAGGAGCTGGGCTTGCAAGCGCGCGTCAGCCTGCCCGGCTTTGCCGGCAATCCCTACGCCTACATGTCCCGGGCGGGGGTCTTCGTGCTGTCCTCTTCCTTCGAAGGGCTGCCCAGCGTGCTGGTGCAGGCCATGGCCTGCGGCTGCCCGGTGGTGAGCACCAACTGTCCCAGCGGGCCGGACGAGATCCTGGAGAGCGGTCGCTACGGCCACCTGGTGCCGGTGGGGGATGTCGAGGCCATCGCCGCCGCGGTGCTGGAAGTGTTGGATGGCCGGGGCAAGCCGGTGCCCGCCGGCTGGTTGCAGCAGTTCGAGATCGAGACGATCATCGAACAGTACCTGGAGATGTTCGGCCTGCCGCAGCCGGATCGGGAGTCCTGACCCGGCGCCTGGCCCGTAAAAGAGCCCGACCGGCCTGGAGATGCACATGGCCCGGATAGTAGACCTGATCGAAACCTGCTGGCGCAAGACGGGACGCTTCGTCCTGGCCTTCAAGGAGCGCCGTTTTGCCTGCCTCGTCTTGTTCTTGGGCGGGGCCGTCTTGTTCGCCCACCTGTTCCACCTGGCCGGCGTGCCCACCGGCCTGTACCTGGACGAGAGCTCTATCGGCTACAACGCCGGCCTGTTGGCCCAAACCGGCGCCGACGAACACGGCGTGCGCTTCCCCGTCTTTTTCGAAGCCTTTGGAGAATACAAGAACCCGGTGTACATCTACACCGCCGCGCTGATCTTCAAGCTGTTTGGCGTGTCCGAGTTCAACCTGCGCCTGACTAGCTTCGTCTTCTTCGCCGTGGCCTGGGTGTGCACCGCCGGGCTGGCCGCCCGCATGTTCCCCGGGCGCAAGACCATCTTGCTGTACGTCCTGCTCTCCTTCGGCTTCCTGCCCCATTTCTTCACCATTTCCCGGCTGGCCTTCGAGGCCGTCTCCCAGCTGGCCTTCGTGGCCGCGGGGCTGCTGCTCATCTGGCGCCTGTTCGAAGAGGGCAGGGGCCGGACGGCCTGGCCCCCGGCTGTCCTGTGCGGGCTGGTCCTGGGCGTCTCGGTGTATACCTATACCACCGCCCGGCTGCTGACCTTTTTGATGCTGGCCGTCTTGTGGGTGATTTACTTGCGCCGGGAGAACCTGGCCCGGCTGGCCATCCTGACGGCCACTTTTCTGCTGGCGCTGCTGCCCTACGGCTGGTTTGCCCTGGCCTACCCGGACGCCCTGACCAAACGGTTCGACTTTGTCTCTTACCTCAGCGCCGATATCTCCTGGCTGGAGAAGGCCAAGATCTTCGCCCTCAACCTGCTCGAATACTGGTCGCCGGGTTTTTTGATCAAGAGCGGCGACGCCAACCTGCGCCACGCTACCGGCTACGGCGGGGTGATCTTCACCGCCACCCTGGCCCTGTTCCTGTTGGGGGTGGTCTTTGTGCTCACCCGCCGGCGCCTGCTCCTGCAGCGTTTTAACCTCTTTTTACTGGCCAACCTGCTGCTGGCGCCCATGGCGGCGGCCCTGACCTCTCAGGGCACTCCCCATGCCCTGCGCAGCCAGCTGATGAGCCTGTACGTCCTGTTGTTCTCGGGCTACGGGCTGCTGTTCCTGGCCGAGATCCGTGCGGATTACCCGCGCCGCGTCCTGACCGGCCTGGCGCTGCTGGTGCTGGTGGG
>JAAZNB010000434.1 GCA_012798515.1 Chloroflexota bacterium | reverse complement strand
CACCGGGCGGGTGTAGGCCCGCAGGGTCTTGATCCCGTCCACGTTGAAGAACCATTCGAAGTACGACATGACCAGCTCGCGCAGCGTGCGGTACACCGGCTCGCGGTAGCGCAGCCCGACGAAATTGGACTTGGCGATGGCCCCATACAGCCCGTCGCGGCGGAAGACGGCGATGACGTGATCCTCGTCGATCACCGGCTCCGGCAGCAGGTCCACGATCAGGGGCGGGTCGCCCAGGCGGCGCAGGGCCGCGGCGGCGAACAGGCCGCCGTCCAGGCAGTGCGCCTGGCGGTCGAGCATCACCCGGCGCGGGCAGCGGTTGGCGTTTTCCGGGCTGTAGGGCACGTGATCTAGAAAGGATTGGATTGCAGCCGGGCTGTCCAGCCCGGCCCAGGCCTGGCGCTGTTCGGGGGTCAATGCGCCTTCGAGAGAGAGCTCTGCCATCGTCGGTCCTCGTGCAGGAGAAGTGGGTCAGGAGCCCCGGTGCGGCTGCGCCGGGGCTCCTTTAGTATAGACGGATTTCCGGCCCCTGGCAACGGGCCAAATCGCCCCGGGGCCGCTCCTGCGGCCATGCCATCTTCTTCCACACCGAAAACAGTGCGGCCTGGAGAAGGCCCGGCGCCCGGCCCGCCGCAACTGCTCACCGGCCGCAGAGCGGCCGCGGTGGGTGCATCCGCGGAGCGAATGCACCCGGGGGCGAAGGAGCTCCATGTGGGCCCCGGTGCACGCAGGGGCAACGCGGCCGCAAAAACACGGAATCCGGCAAACTATGTATAATTTGTCTATACGGGCCGGGCCGCGGTGGCCCGGCGAAGGCACCCCCCTGGGCATGGCCACCGGCGGCGTCTCCACCAGGGACTATCGAATAAGGAGGCCTGCATGGCAGACCTGAAGACCCAACCCACCGGCCAGAGCGTGACGGCCTTCCTCGAAACCATCGAGGACGAGCAAAAGCGCCAGGACAGTTACGCAGTCCTGGAGATCATGCGCCAGGCCACCCGGCAGGCGCCCAAAATGTGGGGCGAGAGCATGATCGGCTTTGGCGACCTGCATTATAAATACGCCACCGGCCGGGAAGGCGACATCTTCCGGGTGGGTTTCTCCCCGCGCAAGAACAACCTGACCCTCTACCTCACCTATGGCTTCGAGCAGCACAACGACCTGATGGCGCGCCTGGGAAAATACAAGACCGGCAAAGCCTGCCTGTACATCAAAAAACTGGCCGAGATCGACCCGGAAGTCCTCCGGCAGCTGGTCGAGCGGGCTTTTCTGCAGCAAGAGCAGTACAATCAGTGATCCGCAGCCGCTGCCTGTCCCCGGGACTGGTTTGGGGGGGCCGGCCGGGGCCGGTTTTTTATGACGAGTTTATTGAAATCGGATTCGGGTTTTCCGTATGATACAGAGGTGCTATCGGAGAAGATAAACTGGGGCGAAATGGCACAGATTGTGTATCGTAAATAGACATGGACTCTGGGGGCCGGTTCGAGACCCCCTGCACAGCCGCTTTTTAAACCGTACATCACCGTGAATGTCTGACGGGAGACTTCTATTGTGAAAGAACAAGACCTGGAAAACCAGTTACGTTCTCTAACAGACACGTTTCTTTCCAGTTTACCGGAACAACTGGGGGCCATCGAGGCGGCCTGGGTGCGCACCTGGCGCGAAGGCCTGGATTCCGCCGCCCTGAATGACATGCAGCAGCGCGTCCACTCCCTGGCCGGGTCGGCCGGGTCGCTGGGCTTCGACCAGGCCGCCTCGGCGGCCCGGGAGTTACAGGCCATCTTGCAGGGCAAACGGGGCAACCATTCCACCGAGAAAGATCCCTACGAGAGCGTCGAAATCGCCCTGCAGCGCCTGCGCCGCGAGGTGCGCGCCAGCCAGCAGGTCAGCATCCAGGAACTGACCCAGCGCATGAACTCCTCCCGGGCGGTGTCCAATTCTATGCTGGACAAGCGCGCCAACCGACTGATCTACATGGTCGAAGACGACCCGGTGCAGGCCGAGGAGCTCTCGCTGCAAATCAGCTACTTCGGCTATGCCGTGCAGACTTTCCAGAACCTGGGCGAGCTGGAAGGCGCCCTGCGCCAGGCCTTCCCTACGGTGATCCTCATGGACGTCACCTTCCCCGAGGGCAAGATGGCCGGCTACGAGACCATCGCCGCCCTGCGGGAGAAACTGCCCGCCCTGCCGCCGGTCATTTTCGTCTCCATCAATGAGGGCATGCCCTTCCGCCTGGAAGCCGTGCGCGTGGGCGGCGAGGCCTATTTCACCAAGCCGATCGACGTGGGCGGGCTGGTCGACGTGCTCGACCGCCTGATCCTGCACGACATCACCAACCCCTACCGCGTGCTCATCGTGGACGACTCGCGCCTGCAGGCCAACTACAACGCCACGCAGCTCAAACGGGCCGGCATCCTCACCGAGATCGAATCCGACCCCTACCAGGTCATCGAGCACATGATCACCTTCAACCCCGACCTGCTGCTGCTGGATATGTACATGCCCGACTGTACCGGGATGGAGCTGGCCCGGGTGATCCGCCAGATGGAGCAGTTCGTCAGTGTGCCCATCGTGTTCCTCTCGGCCGAGACCGACAAGGAGAAGCAGCTGGCCGCCCTGGGCATCGGCGGGGATGATTTCCTCACCAAGCCTATCGAGCCGGAACACCTGGTCTCGGCGGTCACCATCCGCATCGAGCGCTACCGCAAGCTGCGCGCCTTCATGATCCAGGACGGCCTGACCGGGCTGCTCAACCACACCACCACCAGGGACCGCCTGGTGCAGGAGACCGAGCGCGCCCGCCGGCACAACACCGCCCTGTCCTACGCCCTCATCGACCTGGACCATTTCAAGACCATCAACGACACCTTTGGCCACGCCGCCGGCGACCGGGTGCTCAAGAGCCTGGCGCACATGCTCAAGCAGCGCCTGCGCTATACCGACATCATCGGCCGGGTGGGCGGCGAAGAGTTTGCCATCCTCTTTCCCAACACCGACGAGGCCGCCGCCGTCGAGCTGATGACCCGCCTGAGCGAGGGGTTTGCCAAGATCCACCACCATGCCGCCGACAGCGAGTTCTCGGTCACCTTCAGCTGCGGCATCGCTTCTTTCCCCGCCTGCGGCGATGCCGACGGGCTGAACAAGACGGCCGACGCGGCTCTGTACGCCGCCAAGGCCGCCGGCCGCAACCTGGTCATCTCGACCAGCCAGTGTAAAGACCTACCGGCGCCGGACGAGATCCCGCCCGTGGTTTCCAGTGGTTTATCGCATGCCACCCTGTACCAGAACCTGGTGGCGCGCGCCAACAGCGCCATCGTGCGCTTCGACCGCCAGGGCATCATCACCTTCGCCAACCAGTTTGCCCGGCGTTTCTTCGGCTACGCAGACGGCGAGATGGTCGGCCAGCACGTGCTGGGCACCCTGATGCCGCTCAGCGACGAAAACGGGGCCGACCTGCAGGCCCTCATCGACGACATCCTCGTCCATCCCGAGCGCTACGCCTTCAACGAGAACGAAAACGTGCGCAAAGACGGCCAGAAAGTGTGGATGGTGTGGAGCAACGCCCCGCTGCTGGACGCCCAGGGCAGCCTGGTGGAGATCCTGGCCATCGGCAACGACATCAGCGATCGCAAGCGGGTCGAGGCGGACCTCAACCGCACCATTGCTCGCCTGAGCGGCCTGAACCACATCGTCCAGGCCATCATCGGGCAGCAAGACCTGGCGCCGGTGATCGCCACCGTCAGCCAGGAGACGGCCGGCTTCTTCGCGGCCGACCAGATCCGGGTGGCCCTCACCCGCCCGGGGAGCGGCGAGCTGGAATTCCTCGCCGCCGCGCCCGACGGCCGCCTGCAAACCAGCCGGTTGTCGGTGGGCGACGACGCCGGCCTGCGCCAGGTGATCGGGGACAACCGGGTGTTGTCCATCCCCGACCTGTCCGCCGGGGGCCCGGCGGATGGCCTGTACCGCAGCCTGGCTGCGGACGGCCTGCGCAGCGCTGTGATCGTGCCCCTCATCGCCCGCGGCCAGGCGATGGGCCTGCTGGTGATCGGCTTTGCCCGGCCGGGGCAAACCTTCTCGGCCCGCGATCAGGAGCTGGCCGAGACCATCGCCGGCTACCTGGCCGGTGTGATCGAGAACAACCGCCTGTTGAGCGCCGAACAGCGCCAGCGCCATTACTTCGAGACCCTGGTGCGCAACCTGCCCGCCGCGGTGATCACCACGGACCTCAACGCCCGCATCCAGAGCTGGAACCCGGCCGCCGAGGAGCTGTTCGGCTACGCCGCCGACGAGGTGATCGGCAAAGACATCGACCTGCTGCTCTCTTCGGAGGAATACCGCCAGGAAGCGCTGCGCTTCACCCAGGGCACCGGGGTGGACAGCGAGTTCGTCCATTCGCTCACCCGCCGCCGGCGCAAAGACGGCACCCTGGCCGACGTGGACCTGCGCGCCGTGCCGGTCCTGGTGGACGGGACGCAGGTGAGCAGCATCGCCATCTATCACGACGTCAGCGAGCTGCAGCACGCCCGCCGCGAGGCCGAGGCGGCCAACGAGGCCAAGAGCGCCTTCCTGGCTACCATGAGCCACGAGATCCGCACCCCGCTCAACGCCGTGATCGGCATGACCACCTTGCTGCTGGACACCCCGCTCGACGACGAGCAGCGTGAATTTTCCGAGACCATCCGCTCCAGCAGCGACGCCCTGCTGACCATCATCAACGACAT
>JAAZNB010000433.1 GCA_012798515.1 Chloroflexota bacterium | reverse complement strand
GGCGGTGCCGCGTTGCGACCTGGGGGAAGCCGCCCCGGCGCCCCGGCCGGCCCGCGCCCGGAGCGAAAGCCAACTTTCACGCTCCCGGGCGGGATCAGCGGGGTATACCCGAGATGGCGCGGGTAAGCCCGCTTCCCCGGCTGGCCGTGTTCGGTCGGGCGTACCCTCTACGGGGCATGGTATGGAAGCCCGACCTGCTAAAAGGATTTGGCGATTTCTTTCTGGGCAGCCCCCACTGTTACAGCCCTGGTGGCAACCTGGCCTTTGCTCGCGGCGGGTGGTCGCGTGAGGCCCAGTCTTTTGCGATGATTTTGGGAGTGCAACTGCATGGGGGAAAAACCGGCGGGCGGCTAGGCCTCTCCCTGCTGGATTTATCTCAAGTAGACCAGGACTTGAGGAATTGGAGTCGACGCAAAGACGATCCGGTAGAGATCGCTTTCTAGGATTCAGATGGTTGGAGCCCAGCCTGGTAAGCTAATGCCAACAATTCATCCATCATGGCGGCGAAATGTGGGCATTTTTGATATACATCATTTGGGTCCAATGATTTAAAGACCTCACTGCCATTAACAACTTTGTTGTAATGTTTTTTCAAATATTGATAGTAGATCCCTTCCAGAAGTTTTGCGGGTGGTGTATCGAAGTTTATGGTTTCTGGGTGTTGAACTTTGCCGGGGAACTTGTTCGTAACTCCTATTGGAAATAGATCCGGTTTGGATAATAACCAGGCCTCCACCTCATGAACGGCGAAGAACATTCTAAAGCGAGCCTGGGCTACTTCCTTGGTAATCTCCCCGACCCCCCAGTGATAACGATCCTCAGCAGATTTTAAATGGGGCGGGTAAAATGTAGGACCGTATAGGTCGAGGAGAGCAACTACTGCAATAATTTCTCTGCTGTCAGGACCTTGAAGATAAAGACGGGCTTTTCGCGGCATGTCCTTTACCATTTCGGCCCAGCCATCAAAACGCACTGTTTGGATGCGAACAGGTTGCCGTAAACGGCGATCCAGCCATCGTTTGAGGAAACAGGCGATCGCTTTCTTTTCGGTATAGCCTTCTACGAAAAGAACGTACTTCATGAAAGCTCCTCTAACTCGCCGCTGCGGTAAAGTTTTCCCAATGTATATTCCTTTAACCAATACTGGAGGGATGCGCCCGCTAGTACAGCAAAACTTGTTTGTCCATCTGCCCATTTTGCGGAAGTTACAGTCGGCTCATACTCACTGAAGGCATCCAGGAGTTCTGCTGAGTGAGTAGTGATAATAATTTGAGATCGGATTGACGCATTTCGAGCGTACTCGGCAAATACGGGTAGCATCGAGGGATGGAGGCCTGTTTCAGGTTCGTCAATCGCAATTAAAGGGGGAGGATTCGGGTTGGCGAGGATGGCAATCAGGTAAAGAAATCTCAGGGTGCCATCCGAGAGATCCGCTGTGCTTTGTGATCTCTTCAGTGGTTTCCAGGACAACTTTAACTGTACCCGCTGATCTACGTCAGGTGGGAAAACAAGCTCCTCGAAATCCTCTCCAAACGCGGCTTTCATCGCAAGATTAAGATCGCGTTTGAAATCGCGGCTTGTGGTGTAAAGAGTGTGCAATACCTGAACGAGGTTACTTCCATCCTGGGCAATTTGACGTTCTGTACGTGCCAAAGCCGGCTGCCGGACTGGCGCTTCACGATGGGTTTGAAAATCATGGTAAATTGTCCAGCTACTGAGCCAATTCTGGAATGGGGGAATCAATCGGTTTGCAGTGTAAGGCCCTGCAGAGAGAGAAAGGAGTGATTCTTCTTGCGGAACGGCCTCATTAGGGGCAGTCAACCCCTGCTGTTGGTCGTCAAAAACAACAGCGTTGGTAGGTGTCCGTTCGAGAATAATTAAGGGTGATGGTTTCTTACCCTCGAGAAATTTATTATAGTTTCCAAAAATTTCATGCTCGATGCGATATGCGCTTGATACCCCAAGGCGCGATAAAATAAGCTCATATTTCAAGCTGTCGCGCTCGATACTCCTGTTTGCGTCAATGGGAGAACAATGGATTGATATTTTTACTTGTTGAGCAGTTCCATCCCAAACAAGCGGTTCCATCCCCCCCTCACGAACGACTTGTTCAGCGAGTTTGCCTCGGGATGAGACGGATAACATTTCCAAGACTTTAAGTAAGTTGCTTTTCCCGCTGCCATTAGGTCCGATGACCAGGTTTAAATCCCCTGGCTTCCAAGAGACGCTTTTTAAAGACCGAAACCCTTCGATATTCAACTCAAGTATTTTCATTATCGCCTCCTTCGTATCATCCTATGGCTAAGGGATACTAAGATTCTAACAGAGTCTCAACTTAATGAGATACCTATTAGTCGCTTAGGATTGCTCGATTGTGTTACGGAAATATACAATAATAAATTAATTGGTCTCTTAGAAAACTCACTGATGGGATTTTAATTCCTGTTTTGAAACATGGTCTGCCTGGAGCGACCTCCGGTGTTTGGGCAGTATCATTCCGCGCAGCGTACCCTTACTCTCTTCGTCCCGGCGAGGGGGCGACCAGCCCCCCATGCTCCTGGCTTACCCCGCCCGGTCCAGGGTCTCCATCTGGCCGGGGTCCAGACGGATGGACAGCGCCTCCAGGTTGTGCTCCATCTGCGCCAGGCTGCTGGCGCCCAGGATGGGGATCACCTGCGGGCGCGGGTGGTGCAGCAGCCAGGCCAGCACCAGCTGGTTGTTGCTCACGCCCAACTGGCGCGCCATGACGCTCAGCGTCTCCAGGCGGGCCAGGTTGTCGGCCGTGTTGAACCAATGCCAGTTGTAGAAGCGCTCGCGCTTCTCCGGATCGTCGTAGATGCCCTTCAGCAGCGGGGAATACGCCACCAGGGCCACCTCTGGATTGGCGCGCAGGTAATCCAGCAACTCGTCGTCGGCGTGCAGGTCCACGCCGAAATCGGCGCCTGGCCTGGGCCGGAAGTAGGAATACTCCTGTTGAATGGCCACGAAGGGCGCCCATCCCCGGGCGACGCTGATGCCGCGCGCCCGCTCCAGGCGCCAGGTGCGCAGATTGCTGCACGCCACGTAGCGCGCCTTGCCCTCCTGCACCAGGCAGTCCAGGGCGTACAGGGTCTCCTCCTGGGGCGTACTGCGGTCATCGATGTGCACGTAATACAGATCGATGGTCTCGGTGTGCAGGCGGCGCAGGCTGCCCTCGATGGCGCTGCGGATGGCGGCCGGCGAAAGATACTCGAACTCGGACGGCGCCCGCTCCCAATCGGCGTTGCCGTCCCGGTCCCACAGGCGCTGCGGATGGCGCGGCCGCGCCCCCACCTTGGTGGCCAGGAAAACCTCTTCCCGGGCGCCCCGGGCTTGCATCCACTCGCCCACCACGTTCTCGCTCTCATCGCCATTGAACTGCGGCCCGGCCCACCAGGCGTAGCAGTTGGCCGTGTCGATGAAGTTCCCCCCGGCCTGGCGGAAGCGGTCCAGCAGGGACCACGAGACGGCCTTGTCCGTGGCCGTCCCCATCCACATACTGCCCAGGCACAGGGCGCTGACCTGCTCCCCCGTATTTCCCAAGTTGACACGTTGCATGGTTTGTCCTCCTGACCGCCGCACCGTGCGGCGGATGTGTTGTTTCCTACTATACCCGCCGCGCCGTCCGAAGTCGCCCTCCAAAAGGAGGGTTGGGGGGCCGGCAGATGGGTTTATAATGGGCCTACGCATCTAGCTCGTACGATCCAGTTTGACCCCTGTGAGAAATCCCCATGATCTCGATCTCCTATGTTGACCGTTTCCTGCGCGGCGGGCTGGCCCTGGCGGTCGTGGCCGCGTGCCTGTTCCTCAGTGGGTGTGACGTCGGTTCGGACGGCGAATCGGGGGCCGAGGCCAGCCCCACTCCGCCCACCCTGGCCTGCATCCTCCAGAGCCTGCCCGCCACCCAGGCCGAGAAATACCAGGGCAGCATGATGTCCTGGGCGCCGGACGGCTCCGCCCTGGCCTACGTGACCCCCACCGAGGACGAACAGTGGTGCATCGGCGACCTGGCGGTCACGGCCGCGCCGGCTTTCGACACCACCCTGCACATCGCCGATTGGGCCACCGGCAACCTGGTCTGGTCCCCCAACGGGCAGCAGATTGCCTTCACCGGGCTGCGCCGCACCGATTCGGTCTACACCATCGCTGTGGTGGATGCGAATGGCTCCGGCAAGGTGACCGACCTCTTCCCCGGCTCTTTGGCCCTGACCGACGAATGGTCCAGCCCCAAGAAAGTGGTCCAATGGCTCTCGGAGGGCCTCCTGGAGGTGAACGCCTCGTGCGGTTCGACCTGCATGGATACCTACCAGGTCAATACCAACGGGGCCCAGCCGGCCTCGACCGGGCAGAACTTCAGCAAGGCCATCTGGGTGCCCCCCGTGGAGACGCCGGCGGCGGATTTCCAATCCTCAGAAGAGATGCTCATCCCCGACTGGTCGCCCAGCGGATCGGAGGTGGTCTACCTGGACTCCTCCGGTGACCTGAAGCTCTTGCAGACCCGCGGTGGGAACAAGCCGCTCACCATCGCCGTGCCCTCGCCCCTGGACATCAACACCGACACCACCTGGGCCATCGAGACCCAATGGTGGCAGGACCAGTGGCTGGCCGTGCGCGTTGAAGGCCAGATCCTCATCTATGACGCCGCCTGCCTGCGCAGCCAGTGAGCCGGGTTCTTCCCTCCCCCATTTTTTGTTCTTGAAAAATGGGGGAGGTGCAGGAGGGGGTGCTCTTTCACCGCCGACAATGGAGGCGCCTTGAGGGCCGCTTTACGGTAGTCCTCATCCACAAGGATGTCAGTGGATGCATTTTTTGCCTGCCAGGGCGCTTGCAT
>JAAZNB010000047.1 GCA_012798515.1 Chloroflexota bacterium | reverse complement strand
ATTCGAACCCACGGTGGCCCGGAGGACCACAACGGTTTTCGAGACCGCCCCATTCAACCACTCTGGCACCTCTCCTGGGGTGGGGCTAATTATAACCGGGAATGGGCGAGATTTCCACGGTTTGGTATAGTTCCGGGTAAACCACTTTGCGGATGCCGGCCTGGCGCAGGCGCTCGGTGAGGGCGCCTGCCTGGCGCGGCTCGCCGTGCACCAGCATCACTTCCTGCAGGTCCGGGCCGCCGGCGGAGCGGGCGTATTCCACCAGCATGTCCTGCCCGGCGTGGCCTGAAAAGCCGCCGATGGTGACCACCTCGGCGCGGCGTTCGAAGGCCTCGCCGAAGATGCGCACGTGCGGCTCGCGGTCGGCCAGGCGCCGGCCCAGCGTATCAGGGGCCTGCCAGCCGACGATCAGGACCGTGTTGCGCGGGTCCTCGATGTTGTTGCGCAGGTGGTGCAGGATGCGCCCGGCCTCGGCCATGCCCGAGGCAGAGAGGATGATCATGGGCTCGTGGCGGTCGTTGAGTGCTTTCGACTGGTCCACCGAGGTGATGTAGGTGAGCTGGGGGAAGCTCAGCGCGGGGTGCTTGCCGGTGCGGATAAACTCGTTGGTCTCTTCGTCGAAGTACTCCGGCAGGCTCTGGAAAACCCGGGTGGCGTTCACCGCCAGGGGGCTGTCGACAAAAACCGGTACGGCGGGGATTTCGCCGCGCGTCATCATGCGGTTGAGGTCGAAGACGATCTCCTGGGTGCGCCCCACGGCGAAGGCGGGCACGATCACCTTCCCGCCGCGTTGCACCGTGCGCTGCACGGTCTGGCGCAGCTCGTCGTAGGCTGAGGTGGGGTTGTCGTGGTTCTTGTCGCCGTAGGTACTTTCCATGACCAGGTAATCCACTCCCTGGGGCAAGACCGGGTCGCGCAGCAGGGGCAGGTCGCGCCGCCCGATATCCCCGGAGAAGCACACCCGGTAAGCCCGGCCGTTCTCCTGGACGTCGAGGAGGACGCTGGAGGAGCCCAAAATGTGTCCGGCGTCGGCCAGGCGGGCCGTGACCCCTTCCACCGGCTGGAAGGCCGCCTCGTAATCCAGGGGGTGGAACTGGCGGGCGGCCAGGGCGGCGTCTTCTTCGGTATACAGGGGTGGCAAGGGACGCTCGCCACGCCGCAGGCGCTTGCGGTTGACGAATTCGATGTCGGATTCCTGGATGTGACCGGAATCGCGCAGCATGACGTCCGAGAGGCGCGCCGTACCCTTGGTGGCGTAGATCGGGCCGCGATAGCCGTGTTTCACCAGGTTGGGCAGATTGCCGCTGTGGTCGATGTGGGCGTGGGTGAGGATGACCGCGTCCAGGGCGTGGGGGTCGAAACGGAACTTGAGATTACGCTGGTACGCTTCGCTGCGTTTTCCCTGGTAGAGGCCGCAGTCGATTAACATCTGGGAGCCGTTTAATTCCAATAAGAACTGCGACCCGGTGACGGTATGGGCCGCACCGTTAAACGTGATCCGCATATATCCCTCCTGTCGGTTGGTTAACGGTGGATGATGCGCAGAATGCTTTTTCCGAAGCGGCGATAACGCCAGGGCATGTCGTTCATCAGCGGGCGGAGATCGTCCAGGTGCTGGGGGTTGGCCTGGGCGATAACTTCCAGGGTGTCACGGGGCAAGACGACGTCAGAAGAAACGCCGAGGAGCAGCCCGGTTTCTTTACGCCAGCTGCGCAGCGCATCCAGGCGCAGCAGATAATCTTCGCTGGGACGGTGGTTGTTGTGAGGGCGGGGGCTGTATTTTTCGTGCATCCCGGTGTGTATGGTGCGCATCAAGGCCGTTCCATGGCGTTGCAGCAGGCGCGGGCTCATGCCCTCCACCTGCGCCAGGTCTGCTTCGCTGCGGGGCATTCTCAAAGCAATCTGCAACAGCGTCTTATTCCCCATAATCTTGAAGGGAGGCAGGTTGGCGTTACGGGCCTGCTCTTCGCGATATTCGCACAGGGCGCGCAGTACGCCGATCTGTTCCGGGGTCAGGTCCTGGTTGCCGGCCACTTTCCAGCAGTTATTCGCCCCACCGTTTTCCGTGTTGGGCAGGCTGACGTTGCATTCGCGGCGGAAATCTTCCTGCGCCAGCACCCAGCGGTCCTTTTCCTGGAGCGTTTTCTTCAGGTGGTCACGCAACGGGATCAGGTAGTGGGTGTCGGTCTGGGCATAGGCCATCATCTCTGGCGTCAGCGGCCGGCGGGCCCAGTTGGCGCGCTGGAAGCGCTTGTCCAGCACCAGGCCGAAGGTCTCGTGCAGCATGGCGGCCAGGCCCAGGGCATTCCAGCCCAGCACCCGGCCGGCGACCATGGTGTCGAATATGTTGCTGAAACTGAAATCGAAATCTCGCTTCAGACAGATCAGGTCGTACTCGGCGGCATGGAAGATCTTTTCGATCTTTTCGCTGGCAAAAAAATCAGCCAGGGGAGAGAGATCGCGCAGCGCCAGGGGATCCACCAGGTAATCACGCTCCGGGGTGGAGAACTGGATCAAGCAGACCTGTTCGCGATACACGTACATGCTGTTCGATTCGGTGTCGACGCCAATTCGCGGGTAGTGTACCAGGTCCGCCGCCAGACGGCGCAATTGTTCTGGGCGGTCAATCCATGTAGGGCGCTCGATGTTTGCTGTGAACATGCAGTAGATTATAGCGCAAAAATAGGCAGGGTAGAAAATCACCGGACGCCGGCAGGGCAAGACCACCCGCGCCGGCGGTTACCCCTTGGCACGGTTATGGTTATAATGATAGCGTAGCCTTTGGGAGGGCGTGATGGCGTCCAGGTTAGGTGTTGCAGATTTTCAAGATGACCAACGCTTTGTGTTGCTCGACCGGCTGGACCATCAGGACCTGATGCCGTTCATTGTGCGTTATTATATAAAAGAGCAGGGCCCTGTGTTGTGGGCGCATTACCTGCTTACCCTGGCGTCGCTGGCCGCCTGGGCGGCAACGCTCATTGGGCAGGGCGCGTCGCGGAACCAGGGGCTGATCCAGAGCGTCCTGGCTGTATTGTTCTTTTTCGTGGTACTGCTGCCGCTTCACGAGGCCGTGCATGGCCTGGTTTACTGGTTGTTGGGCGCCCGCGACGTGCGTTTTTCAGCGTCCGTCCCCCAGGCTTATGTGTATGCCATTGCACACCACTTCGTTGCCGACCGCCGCGCCTTCCTGGAAGTGGCGTTGGCGCCCAGCCTGGTGATCAACGGGCTGCTGCTGGTAGCCTGGTGGCTATGGCCCCCGGCGCGCCTGGGGATCCTGGCGGCCTTGTTCTTTCATATCAGCGGAACCAGCGGCGATTTTGCCCTGATCAACTACTACTGGGCAAACCGCGGCCGGACAGTATATACTTATGACGACGCCGAGACCCGGCAGAGCTTTTTCTTCGCCGACCGCAGAGATGCGGCCGGCGCGTAGAAACGTTGAGCGGTACTTCGGGGCCGGCAATCCCACGCAGTTGGTTCGGATTGGTGAAAGCATTGAGATCATACTATAATTTGTGGGAGGGCATATGAACGAACGCATCTTGATCATCGAAGATGATGAAGCTATCGTGAAAGTCTTACGTCGCGGCCTGGCCTATGATGGTTATCAGGTAGATGCTGCCCTGGATGGTGAGAGTGGCCTGGCCATTGCGCGGAATAACCACCCCGATCTGGTGATTTTAGACTGGATGCTGCCGGGTATGGATGGGTTGGAGGTCTGCCAGCGCCTGCGCGCCGGGAGCAACCTGCCCATCCTGATCTTGACCGCCAAGGATACGATCCAGGATCGTGTCCAGGGCCTGGACGCCGGGGCAGACGATTACCTGGTGAAACCCTT
>JAAZNB010000046.1 GCA_012798515.1 Chloroflexota bacterium | reverse complement strand
GCTTCGAACGCCCGCCTGTATGCCACGGCCGAAATCGGCCGCCAGCGCATCCAGGCCGTGCTGGATTCGACCCCCGAGCCGGTGCTGGTCATCGACCAGCAGAACTGGCTGCTGCTGCTCAACCCGGCTACGCTCCAGGTTCCCGGCCTGATCTCGTCTTCGACGCCCGGTCGGCCGATCCGAGAAGTGATTGCGCATCGCGAGCTGTTGGATTTCATCCTTCAGCCCAACGCCGAGAGCCTCTCCTCGCGTGAGATCATCATGTCGAACGGGCGCATCTATTACGCCAGCGTAGCCCCGGTGGAAGCCGAAAACCAACCCGTGGGAAAGATCTGTATCTTACGCGACATCACGTATTACAAAGAATTGGATTCGATGAAATCCGACTTTGTGGCTACCGTCAGTCACGACCTGCGTTCTCCCTTGACGTTGATGCGCGGCTATGCCACCATGCTACAGATGGTCGGCGAGCTGAATGCGCAGCAAAAGAGCTACGTGCGCAAGATCATCAATGGAGTCGAGAATATGGCCCGGCTGGTCAACAACTTGCTCGATCTGGGGCGGATCGAGTCGGGGATCAGCCTGCAATTGGAAAAGGTATTGGCGCAGGAAGTGGCCGTGCACGTGGTCAATTCTTTGCAGCCGCAAGCCACCCAGAAGAATATCCAGCTGCTCTACGAGTGTGAAAGCAAAGAGCAAGAGCAGCAGTTACAAAGTCTATCGATCGATGCCGATTCGGCCTTGTTGGAACACGCTATTTACAACCTGGTAGAAAATGCGATAAAATATACCGGTGTTGGTGGCCAGGTGTGTGTGAACATGCAGGCCAAACCGACCAGCGTGATTTATGTGGTAAAAGATAACGGTATCGGCATTGCGCCTTTGGATCTCCCACACATGTTTGAAAAGTTCTATCGTAGTGGCAGGCGTGAGGCATACCAGCAACGGGGTACAGGTCTGGGATTGGCTATCGTAAAGTCGATTGCCGAACGCCATGGAGGAAAAGTATGGGTAGACAGCCGTTTAGGCAAGGGCAGCACCTTTTTCCTCGAGATACCGCTGCAGCAGGCGCCGGAACAAAGCGCACCAATCGAGACGAAAATCACAAAATAGTTGCAATATTTACAATAATTGTGCTATAATTGCAATTTGCATGTGTTATACTTGGCGTTCGCACAGTTATAAACAGCGCTTGAGAAAGTAGAGCTCTTGCGCTCGTTTTCTGTTTTACTCCAGGATTGGGTTCAGGAGGCGTTTAGGTGGAAACGAAAGGTTTAGTTGCATTAAGAATCAGCCTGGCATCACCGGAAGTAATTCGAAGTTGGTCTTATGGTGAAGTCTTAAAGCCTGAAACCATTAACTACCGGCGTTTGCGCCCGGAAAAAGATGGGTTGTTTTGTGAGGCGATTTTTGGGCCGCAACGTGACTGGCAATGTTATTGTGGAAAGTATAAAAACCCTCGTTACAAAGGTATCATCTGTGACAAATGCGGTGTCGAAGTAACTCGTTCTGCTGTCCGGCGTGAACGGATGGGCCATATCGAGCTGGCGACCCCGGTCGCCCATATCTGGTATACCCGCCGCATCCCCTCTTATTTAGGTTTACTGCTGGATATCTCCCGTCGTAACCTGGATCGTGTGCTGTATTTTGCCCAGTACATCGTCACCTACGTAGACGAAGATGCGCGCCAGAAGGCCCTCAAACGGCTGGAGGACGAGATCAGCGTCTCCGAGCGTGAAGTGGCCGGCCAGATCAACAGCAAGATTCTCGAAGTCAAGATGGGCCGGGATCACAAATTGGCAGAGCTGCAACAGCAGCGTAACGATCTCCAATCGCGGGCAGACGAGCAGATCGCCATGCGCCTCGAACCGGTCATCCACGAGGGGCAGAGCCTGGAGCGCACGCTTCAGGATAATTTGAACAAGCCCGTGCGGAGTGCGGTGAGTTTCAATGCGTCCGGGACCAGCGTGGTGATTGCCGAAACAGGCGAAACGGTCACTTCGCAGCATATCACCCGGGTGCAGAAGACCGTCAAAGAGCGCCTGGATGAGATAGAGAGCGAGTTCAAAGACCAGCTGCAGCGCGACCTCGACCAGTTGGATATGCAAAAAGCCCAGCTGCGCGCCGAAGCCGACGAGCAGATGGAAGTCTTGCGCAACCAGCTGGAAGATCAGTCTACAGAGAACCAGAACCAGAATTCGCACCAGCGCGACGAGCTGCACGAGCTGCGCCCGTTCACTTTCCTCAGTGAAAGCCGCTACCGTGAGCTGAAGCAGCGTTGGGGCCAGGTATTCCGCGCCGACATGGGCGCCGAAGCCTTCTATGACATCCTGCGCCGGCTCGATTTAGAGAAGCTGGCGGAGGAACTGTGGAATGAAGTGCGTACTTCGAAGAGCAAGCAAAAACGCAAGAAAGCCACCACGCGTTTGAAAGTCGTGGAAGCTTTCCGGCGTTCGGGCAACCGGCCGGAGTGGATGATTCTGACCGTGCTGCCGGTGATTCCTCCCGACCTGCGCCCCATGGTGCAGTTAGACGGCGGCCGCTTTGCTACTTCGGACTTGAACGATCTGTATCGCCGTGTCATCAACCGCAACAATCGCTTGAAACGTCTGCTCGAGCTGGGCGCCCCGGACGTTATCGTGCGCAACGAGAAACGTATGCTCCAGGAAGCCGTCGATTCGTTGATCGACAACTCGCAGCGGGGTAAAGCACTGTCGCGGCGTGGCCGGCGTGAGCTCAAATCCTTGAGCGATATGCTCAAAGGAAAGAAAGGGCGTTTCCGCCGCAACTTGCTGGGCAAGCGTGTAGACTACTCCGGTCGTTCGGTGATCGTGGTGGGCCCTAGCCTCAAGCTGTACCAGTGCGGTTTGCCGAAGACGATGGCCCTGGAATTGTACCGGCCGTTCGTCATCGCTCGCCTGGTGACGCACAACTATGCGGCAAACGTGAAAGGCGCCCGGCGCTTCATCGAGCGCAACCGCCCTGAGGTGTGGGAAGTGCTGGAAGAGGTGATCAAGGAACGGCCGGTGCTGTTGAACCGTGCACCGACCCTGCACCGCCTGGGTATCCAGGCCTTCGAGCCGGTCCTGATTGAGGGCAGCGCCCTACAGCTTCACCCCCTGGTAACCACGGCCTTCAACGCTGACTTCGATGGTGACCAGATGGCTGTGCACGTGCCGCTCTCGGAAAAAGCAGTGTGGGAAGCGCGCAATCTGATGCTCTCTTCTCGTAACCTGCTCAAACCGGCAGATGGCGAGCCGATCATCAGCCCCTCCAAAGACATGGTACTGGGTGTGTATTACCTGACCATGATGGACAACCTCCAGCATAAAGGCGATGGCCGCATCTTCGCTGACATGAACGAAGTGGAAATGGTGTACAACCTGGAACAGGTTGATATCCACGCCCACATCAAAGTCATGATGGAGACCAATTACGACGACTCCGGCACCCGCATGGCTGCTCCGGAGCGGAAGTTGATCGAGACGACCGTCGGGCGGGTGATCTTCAATCGTATTCTGCCGGCCCCGGTTCACTTCGTCAACGATGTGCTGGATAAAGGCGGTGTGAAAGACCTGGTGGCAGACGTGTACGAGCTGTGCGGCCAGGACGTGACCACCGAGGTAGCCGACAGCATCAAGAAGATCGGCTTTGAGTACGCCATGCGTTCGGGCTCGACCATCGCTGTGGCGGACATCACCATCCCGCCCGAAAAGCAGGACATCCTGGGGAAATCGCAGCAGGAAGTCGAAAACGTCAACCGTGCCTGGCGGCGCGGCCTGCTGACGGAACAGGAACGCAACGAGCGCGTGATCGAGATCTGGCAGCAGACCACCAAAGTGGTGGCCGATGCCGTGCGCCGCTCGATGGATCCCAACGGCAACCTGGCCACGATGGCCAACTCCGGCGCCACCAAAGGTGGTTTCGGGCCTATCTCGCAGCTGGCCGGCATGCGCGGCCTCATGGCTGACCCGGCGGGCCGTATTATTCGCCTGCCCATCCAGTCCAACTTCCGTGAAGGCCTGACGGCATTGGAGTACTTCATCTCCACGCACGGCGCCCGCAAAGGCCTGGCCGATACGGCCCTGCGTACGGCTGACGCCGGTTACCTGACCCGCCGCCTGGTCGACGTGGCCCAGGACATCATCATCAACGAAGAAGACTGCGGCACGCAGGATGGCCTGTGGATCCGCCGTTCGGATGACATTGCTGGCCAGTCGATGTCGGTGCGCTTGTTCGGCCGTCTGACGGCCACGCGGGTGATCGACCCGGTAACCGGTGAGATCCTGGCCGAACGGGACGCCATGCTGGACCACGACCTGGTGCGCAAGATCGTCAACGCCGGGGTCGATGAAGTCAAGGTGCGTTCGCCGTTTACCTGCGAGCTGACGCACGGTATTTGTGCCAAATGCTACGGCATGGACCTGGGCCGCGGTACGATGATCGAGCTGGGTTCTGCGGTTGGTATCGTGGCGGCCCAATCCATCGGCGAGCCCGGTACTCAGCTGACCCTACGTACTTTCCATACCGGCGGTGTGGCCGCCGGCGGCGACATCACGACCGGTCTGCCCCGTGTGGAAGAGCTTTTCGAAGCTCGCCGTACCCCGAAAGGTGAGGCCGTTATCACCCGGATTTCTGGTGTGGCGCGCGTGATCCAGTCCGACCGTTATTCGGATCAGCGGATGGTGCGCGTGGACCACAGCGAGCTGGTGAGTGACGAGTACGATGCGCCCGAAGGCTGGACGATCAACGTCAGCGACGAAGCTACGGTTTCGTTGGGCGACGCCATCGCCACCCTGGGTGAAGCAACCATCACTGCTCAGCACGCCGGACGGGTGCGTGTGGAAGGCACCAAAGTGATCGTGTCTTATGAACAGCGCGAGTCGGAAGAATACGAGATTCCTACGACCTCCCGTTTGCTGGTCAAAGACAACGACCACGTGACGGCCGGCCAACCGCTGACCGAGGGTTCGTTGAACCCGCACACCATTTTGAAGATCAATGGGCGCGATGCGGCTCAAATGTACCTGTTGTCCGAGATCCAGAAAGTCTACCGTGCACAGGGCCAGAACATCAACGATAAACACTTCGAAGTCATCGTGCGTAAGATGACCGGCAAGGTGCAGGTGGTCCGCTCGGGCGATTCTCCTTATTTGCCCATGGACCTGGTCGATCGCCTGGAGATCCGCCGCATCAACGAACAGTTGATCTCGGAAGGCAAACAACCGGCGAAGTACATCGAGATCCTGCTGGGTGTCACCAAGGCCTCGTTGAGCACCGACTCGTTCCTGTCGGCGTCCTCCTTCCAGCACACCATCAAAGTGTTGGCCGGAGCGGCGATTGCCTCTACCGAAGACCCGTTGTACGGGTTGAAGGAGAACGTGATCATTGGCAAACTGATCCCGGCCGGCACCGGCTTTGTCCACGGGCGTTTCGAACAGCTCAATGGGCAGGAAGGGGCCGAAGTGTTGGTCTCGAACCTACCCACCGGCGCTGACTAACAAGTCTGATTGATGCCTATAGGGACTGCCTGGTTTTCTTTCCAGGCAGTCCCTTTTTTGTCACGGCCCTGTAGGGCGGCAGCGCGAGCTGGAACGATCCCTTTATAGTTGACGTTTGTTCGATTTATTCGTAATATAGGGGGTGAGCTTTGATCCGGCCCGGCTGTATGCCCGGGCAGCAGCTTAGTCTCTTTACTGTCCATTCAGGAGAAAAACATGGAAGTTGGCCTGGTCCAAACGGTAGACATAGATCACGAAATGCAGCAGTCTTATCTGGATTACGCCATGAGCGTAATCGTGGCGCGGGCGCTGCCCGACGCCCGCGATGGCTTGAAGCCGGTCCAGAGGCGGATTTTGTACTCGATGTATGATATGGGGTTGCGCCTGGATTCCCCTTATAAAAAATCGGCCCGTATCGTTGGCGAGGTGCTGGGAAAGTACCACCCCCACGGGGATATGGCTGTGTACGAAGCCATGGCGCGCCTGGCTCAGGATTTCACCATCCGTTATCCATTGGTGGATGGCCAGGGTAATTTCGGGAGTGTGGATGGCGATCCCCCGGCGGCAATGCGTTACACCGAGGCCCGCCTGACGGCATTTGCCATGGAGTTGTTGTCGCAGATCGACCGTAACACAGTCGATTTCGGCCGCAATTTCGACGATACGTTGAGCGAGCCGGAGGTCTTGCCCTCGGCGGTGCCCAACATGCTGGTCAACGGCGCCAGCGGGATCGCCGTAGGCATGGCGACCAATATTCCCCCCCACAACCTGGGGGAGGTGATCGATTCGTTGGTCTATCTGCTGCATAACTGGGACAAGATGGACGATATCTCCGTCCCGGACATCATGCAGATTCTAAAAGGCCCCGATTTCCCGACGGGGGGGATCATCTTGCAGGAGGGCGAGCAGAACGAGATCCTCTCGGCTTACGCCACAGGCCGCGGGAAGCTGTTGGTGCGCGGCCGGGTGCATGCTGAGGAGATCAGCCGGGGGCGCACGCGCTTGATCGTCAGCGAGCTGCCTTACCTGGTAAACAAAACTACGTTTATCGAACGAATTGCTGAGCTGGTCCGGGAAGGCTCGCTGGAGGGCATTGCCGACCTGCGCGACGAGTCGGACAGGCAGGGCATGCGCGTGGTCATCGAGTTGAACAAGGCCGCCGAGATGGACAAAGTGCTGCGCGCTCTTTACCAGCGCACGCCGCTGCAAACCACGTTTGGGATCAATATGCTGGCCCTGGTCAACGGTGAGCCGCGCTTGCTGTCGATCAAGCAGGCTCTGAAAGTTTACCTGGAGCACCGTCTGGAAGTGGTGCGGCGGCGGAGTGAACATGACCTGGAAAAAGCGCGCCAACGGGCGCACATCCTGGAAGGCCTGCGGATTGCCATCAAGTTCCTGGACGAAATCATCACCCTGATCCGCAATGCGCCGGACGTCGAGAAAGCCCGCGAACGCCTCATCCGTCGTTTCAAGCTGACCGAGGTGCAGGCCAATGCTATCCTGGATATGCCCCTGCGCCGGCTGGCAGCCCTGGAACGAAAGAAAATCGAGGAAGAGTACAAAGAGCTGCAAAGGTTGATCAAAGAGCTGGAAAACTTGCTGCGCTCGCCCAAGAAGATGCGTGAGCTGGTGGAGAACGAGCTTTTGGAGGTCAAAGACCGTTACAACGATGGCCGCCGGACGCACATTGTGGCCTTGAAGAACGGCGAATCGGCGCGCATGTTGTTGACCTCGCACGACCTGACGCCATCTAAGAATACCTGGGTAGGGATCATGCCCGACGGCACCATCGCCCGGGTGACCAGTGATAGCATGCCCAAGATCAGCGGCAAACTGGCCCCGCGTTGGCTGATCCAATCCAACACCCGGCACACTTTGTACGTGGTGGCCGAAAATGGCCAGGCTGCGGCGGTGGCCGTCGAATCGCTGCCTGAAGCCGAGCATTTCGAGAATGGCGGGCCGGTCTCCCGGTTGACCCCGCTGCACGACCTGGATTTCATCGCCGGCATCTTTTCCTTGCCGCCCAAGAGCGATCAGACGGAGGAGCTGATGGCCATCACTGTGTCGCGCCAGGGCCTGGTCAAGAAATCTTCGATAGCGGATTTGCCGGGGCCTTCTGGGCAGGGATTCGTTTTCACCAAGGTCAACAGTGAAGATGCTTTGTTGAGCGTCTTCCTGACCAGCGGGGATGCCCCGGTCTTCCTGGTGACGGCCGGTGGAATGGGCATCCGCTTCTCGGAACAGGAAGTGCGGCCGATGGGCCTGGTGGCCGCCGGGGTAGGCGGTATCAAGTTAAAACCGGGAGATTACGTCGTGGGTGGCCGGCCGGTCCTGGACGCGGACGAACTCCTCCTGGTGTCGGATCAAGGCCAATCCTGGCGTTTGGCGGCTGCCGAGTTCCCCTTGCAAAGTCGCTTTGGTACGGGGTTGATCGCCTGTAAACTGCCGCGCGGCGCCAAGCTGGTGGGCTGTTTGAGTGGGAAAGGCAAAGGCGGGACGTTGTTCTTCGAAAAACAAGCCCCGCGGCTGATTCACGTGAGCGACGTGGCGCCTGGAAAACGCCTGGGTGCGGCGCAGACGCTGGCGGCGCTGAAGACGGGCGACATGCTCCTGGAAGTGGCGGCCATCCCCGATCAGGGAAAGGGTCGCAAGAGCAGCACGGCCGGATCTGGCGAAACCAGGGAAGGGGATGAAAAGGCCGCCAGGCCGCGGGCCAGGAGGGCCGCGCCGGCAGTGGCGGCGCCAAAAGCCAAAGCGGCCGGCGCGGCGGCTGGGACGGCATCCACGCCTGATAAGCCGGCCGCCAAACGTAAACCTGCTGCACCGGCCAGTACGACGAAGACCAGGAGCACGACGAGCGCTGCCCAACCTCCCTCGACAGCCGGTAAACCGGCGGCCGGGAAGAGCAAGGCGCCGTCTGTACCGCCTGCTCAACCGGCCGAAAAAGCGACCGGGACGAAAAAGGCGTCGCCGGGAAAAACGACCGGGAAAAACGGATGAGGACAGCCCGACTGCGTCTGGCACTCCCAGGCGCAGTCGCAAGAGCGGCGCCTAGCGCCTGCCCTCCGGCGTAGCAGAATCGAAATATCGAGAGTAAAAAGCCCCCGGGAGCGACTCCTGGGGGCCTGGCTTTATGGATGAGCGGGGAAGAATTAACCGGTGATGGAGTAGAAACTGTAATGATACGAGATCTTGTTGTTCACGACCCCCATGGTATCGTTGCCGTTCTGGATGTTGCCTTTGCTTGAACTGGCCTGCCAGGTGAAGGGGTATGAATTCCCGGTTGTGCTCTGGCCGGTCAGCTTGAAGGTGGCGTTCGGTATGGTTTGGTTGATGAACGTGTTGTACCAGGCGCGAATGGCATCCGTGCCCTGGATGGTCTGCGCAGCCGTCACGTGTACCGCGTTCGAGGCGTACAGGCTCATGATCTGGTCCAGGTCGTGGGTATTCAAGGCTGCGATGTACTGTTCGGGCAGGCTCTTTGGAGCGGTAGAGGAGCCAAACGGGAAGGCCGCGATGGTATCCCACAGGGGCTGGAGGATGGAACGGGCGTAATCCCAGGCGAAAAAGTTGGTCGAGCTCAGATTCAGCGAGACCACGTTTTGCAGAAATTCGATGATCTCGGCCTGGCTGGGCTCCCAACCATAATTCCTGAACACCGGCCCGGTGGGCATGATGGGACGGAAAGGCGTCATGGCCTGGAACTCGCGCACCGTGCGCTGCAGCTGAGCGCCCGGGTTGTGGGCTGACATCCAGTATACCTGGGGCATGTTGTAATCGGAGCGCTCCAGAAACTGCTGCCAGGGGAACTGCGGGTGATATGAGGGGAAACGATAGGAACAAATTGCTACCGGGGTATTGGGCAGGCCTTTGCGCAGTTCTATCATGAAGGTCTCAGCGGCTACGTCTTTGCCGGATTCTTTAAACTCTCCTTCGGCGTCGATGACGTAACCGTTAAGGCCAAGTTCTTGAACGCGGCGAATGGCGATTTGCGCCTCACCGGTGGGATTATAGCCGTAGACGTAATGCCAGCCCCAGACCTGGATCCCACGGCTGCGCAAAGCTTGAACGACCTCGGGCACCAGATCCTTTTTGGTCGTGCTGTCCACGTTGTATGAGTAGATCCCGTCGGCAATTTTTATCAATACATAACTCAGGCCAGCGGCTTGGGCTGCGGACGCGATCGCGTTGGCGTTGCCACCATCGCAGCTGGGGATTTTCCAAATCATGAAACCTTTGCCATAAACTGCCATTGTTATCCCTCCTCAAATTCATCCAGCTACTGGGCTTTTGGGGTCCCGTTTGGATTGAGATTACCTTCCAGGCCAAGTTCGGGGGCAATGCGGCGCATCGCAACGATGACATTGTCCACGTGTTCCCACAGATCAACGCCAAAATCCTGGGCGGCGTGGGTGATGTCATCCCGGTTTGCACCGGCGGCAAAGGCCTTGTCTTTCCATTTTTTCTTGACCGAGGAGGCTGTCAGATCGTACAGGGAGCGAGAAGGCCTTACCAGGGCAACGGCAGTGATCAGCCCGGTCACTTCATCACAAGCCGCCAGGGCTTTTTCCATGGGGGTAATCCGTTCGACGCCAGTATGGTCGGCGTGGCTGAGGACGGCCCGGATGATCTCCTCGGAGACGCCCCGTTCTTGCAGAATAGGCACGCCGGCCTGGGGGTGTTCTTCCAGGGTGGGGTGGATTTCCCAATCAAAATCGTGTAACAGGCCTACCACACCCCAGGTTTCAACGTCCTGGCCGAGCTTCTCAGCATAGAACCGCATTGCCGCCTCGACGGCCAACATGTGGTTGACCAGGTTGTTGGCCTTGACATATTCGTGTACGATGTCCAGCGCTTCAGTACGATCCATCATGTCTCCTATGACATTTTACCGGATTGTCGCTGCAAGAGTGACTCCAGATCTATGTCGAATATTGTATTTTGCATGGTAATTACTCAGCCGGAGGTGAAAGAGCGATCTGCATCCTGGCCGTACCATTACATGCAATAATTATGCCAAATTAATGGTCAAGATCGCAGCTACGTCAATGATCGGATAGCGGCGGCGAGTCTGGACCGGGTTCAAAGGTAAAGATCGGCTCGACGTCTCCCAGGATCAGTTGGGGGGGCTGGATCCACAATTCCCAGAAGGCTACCAACGTGGCGGCCGTCTCACGTACGTTCCAGAAGGCCATCAAACGAGAAGAAAATGTACGGCGATCGGCTACGACTCCCTGGGCATCCAGGCCCAACTGCCGGCAGGTAAAAATGGCCCTGGGCAGGTGGAACTGTTGTGTGACCAACAGGGCGTTGGGTACCTGGAAGATGTATTTTGCCCGGTAGCAGGTATCGTAGGTGCGCCGGCCGGCGTAATCCAGGACGATATCTTCTGCGGGCACACCTAACTGGATGGCGTAGTCCATCATGGCGCCGGGCTCGTTGTATTCCAGGCTGCTATTGTCGCCACTCATGAGCAGCTTTTCGACCTTCCCGGCAAAGTATAACTCTGCGGCAGTCTCCACCCGGTCTTGCAGGACGGGGGTAGGCGTCCCGTTGCGGCGCAGGCCGGCACCAAACACGATGGCTACCCTGGCGTGGGGCGCCTGGCTGATAGGATATGTATCTGCCTGGGTGACGAGGCCGGTAAACAAACGTGGCGTTCCGGTAACCACCAGCAGCAGGACGATGAACAGCAAAATCATGCGAGGTAGCCAGTAGATTGTATTTTTCCACACTAAGCGATTTTACCATGCCTTCTTAAGCGCAGATTGAGTAAGGGCGTGTGCAGATAAAAAACCGTAATTACTCAGCCTGAGAAGAAAGGTTCTCTGATTTTGGGGGTGAATGAGCTGCGAAGCAGCCCATTCACCCCCAAAATCGGGCTTCTTTGCGCTAACGGCTGAGTGGTTACAAAAAACCTTATGGAGAATCTCGGGTTATAATAATAGAAAGAATGTTTGAATAATTCTTGAGGACGTGGAGGCTGGAAGTATGAGTGATAAGGGAGTCCGTTTTTTGGTCGTTGGGGGGGTGGTCGGCTTTTTCGTGTTGCTGCTCATCCTGATTCCCATCTTCTTGACCACGGCCATCCGGCAAACTTCAAATCAGGCGCTCGAGCCGATCCAACAGGCCAATGAGCAGTTGAAAACGCAGGTGTCTCAACTTCTCAACCCCACACCGACGATTATCCCCGATCCAATCACCATCATCCACGAGGTGCGGGCCCTGGCGCGCCTGGAAACGATCCAGTTTACAGTCGAAAAGGTCGTCACGGCGGAATCAGCGCAGGGCGAGCTGGGCTTTCTGTTTGGCGACCGGTTGTTGTTCGTAGCTCACGGTACGGTGATTGCCGGCCTGGATTTGCAAAAAATGCGCCCGGAAGACCTGCGCATCGAAAACCAGGTCCTTTACGTGCGCCTGCCCGAAGCGGAAGTGTTCACGGCTACCCTGGATAACGACAAATCTTACGTTTTCAACCGGGAGACGGGTTTATTAACCCGCGGAGACGTCAACCTGGAGACCAGCGCTCGCCAGGTGGCGGAAACAGAAATATTAAAAGCAGCGCTGGAGGATGGCATTCTGGAAACGGCCCGCCAAAATGGCGAAAACTACATGCTGGGGCTTTTTCGCGGATTGGGATTCAATGACGTCATTTTTGAATATTCCGAGGGAACGCCGGCTCCCTAGGCTATGACTTCAACGTCCAGCTGGCGTGGTCGTATTTCTCATGTTGTAATTCGTGGGCGCGCTGGACTTCACCGGGGGTGAGCTGGCCGGGAACCAGGTGGAGCTGCAACGCCTGAGCGAACCCCCGGGCGCAGGCCTGGGACAGCTCTTCCCAGGGCACCCGGCGGCCCAGGACGGCTTCCAGATGCGTGGCATGGGCCCGTAAATCTTGATCAGCCTGGCGGCGGGCGTCCAGGGATGGGTAAGCCAGGGCCTGGTTGATGCGGGTCAGGTCGCCGCACAGGGGGATCGAACCATGCTGGAGCACGCCGTCTTTACGGCGTGCCTGGGCGCTGCCGATTAGCTTCTTCTCATTGACGGTGATTTCGTATTTAGAAGGCACTTGAAAACACACCGGTCCCGGGTGGGCGAGGGCGCCGTCGGGTAAGCTACCCTGGTCGGCGTGGGCGCGGATGCCGACCAGGGTGAGCATTTGGATTAATCCCTGTGACAGGCGGCTGTAGCTTTGCAAGACAGAGCCGTAGACGTGGGGTTCGTCCAGGGGGGCGGCAAGCGAATAGGTCAGCTCGTCTGTGTGCAAGATGGCGCGCCCACCGGTGGGACGGCGAACCAGGTCCCATCCCCGGCGGTTCAGGCCTTCCTGGTCCACATCGGCGGCCGGCTGAGTGAAGCCCAGGGACAGGCAAGGCGGTGACCAGGCGTACAAACGTAATGTGGGCGGGGTCAGGCGCCGGCCGGCCGATTCCAGGATGGCTTCGTCCACGGCCATGTTCCAGGCGCCACGGCCGGCTGGATGGATGATCAACCGCCAAGGGGTCGTTGGAGTCACTTGATCGCTCCTGTAAGAAAATACATGCCGGTGAGGGGCACAAATAAAGGTTACTGGTCTGGCATACAAATTAATGTCTATATCGTACTACAATATGTTCAAGGCAGGCAAAACGGAAACCGGATGGAGCGACGAAGCTCGATAGGAAGTACACATCTGAAAATCAATTGCGATAAATTTCTGTAAGAATAATCCAACCAATAAAAAATACAGCACAACCTTCCATCCTGGTTCGGACAGACCCAGGGGTAGTAGGACTTCTATTTGCATAATATTTGTTGTAAAGAAAGTTATACGGTAAAACAGAATGATCTATCTGAGGACTCAATACCGTGCTACGAAGAATTTTAGCAAGCATTCCATCATCGATCTAATTCGCTTTTCTCCCGGTGGAATTTCCAGGGCAGAGATCTCCCGCCAGTTACAACTGCCCCGTACCACAGTAACCGGAATCATCCGGGAATTGAAAGCCGGTGGCATCGTCCACGAAATAGAAGCTGCCGCCCAGTCTGGCAACAAGCCGGTACGGGTGGAAATCAACCCATCCTATGCTTACGTGGTCGGTATCGACCTCGGTGCGACCCACGGGACGTACATCCTGGCGGACGCCAGCGCCCGAGTCGTGCGCGAGATGGAAATCGCTCTGGACGTCCGGTCTGGGCCGGTACAGATCCTGGATCTAATCGACCAGAATCTGGACAAGCTCCTGGACATTGCCGGCGTGGAACGTTCAAAAGTGATGGCCATCGGTATGGGCGTGCCCGGCCCGGTCGTCAGCCGGGACGGTGTAGTCAGCGCCCCGCCCATCATGCCGGGTTGGGATGGATATCCTATCCGGGCTGAATTACACAGGCGCTGGCCCTGCCCGATTACCATCAACAATGACGCCGAGCTGGGCGCATTGGGGGAATGGGCATACGGGGTTGGCCGGGGAGAAGATAACCTGGCCTACATCAAGGTGGGCACCGGTATCGGCGCCGGTTTCCTGATCGATGGGCAGGTCTACCATGGTGTGACGGGCGGAGCGGGAGAGATCGGGCACATGACCATCCAGAGCGATGGGCCACTGTGCAGCTGTGGCAATCGTGGCTGCCTGGAGTCGATTGCAGGGGGAGAAGCGATCGCCCGGCGGACAATGGAATACCTTCACCAGGGGCGGAAATCGTCGTTGTCGGCCATCCACCCACTGGAACGCCTCGGGGCAAGGGACGTGTTTGCGGCCGCAAGCCGGGGAGACGCGTTGGCCCAGGTGGTGATGCGCGAGATGGGGGTTCACATTGGCACAGCTACGGCCAACCTGGTCAATCTGTTCAACCCGGGGATCGTGGTCATCGGTGGGGGTGGCTCCCAGGTCGGCGACCTGCTCCTGGAGCCGGTGCGCCAGGCGGTAGGAAAGCGCAGCTTGCGGATATCTTCACGGTCGGTGCGCATCACTACGGCGCTGTTGGGCCGGCGTTCGTCGGCTATGGGCGCGGTGGCCAAGGCGCTGTCGAGTGTCTTGCACCAGTTCGATCAGGCGGAGGCTGGCTTGCGCTCCGGGGGCAATTGGCTACAACCCGAATAGTCATTCTATTGGAGATCACCAGACGCCACCGGACTGTCCGGTGGCGTCTACTCGTCTATTCTGGAGGTGAAACAGTGATGTTATTCGAACCAGGCCTCGAAAAAGTTGTCTAAAGATTTCCCGGACGCTTCTTCCATGACTTCCTGAAACTGTGGGTCTGAAGCGCTTCCGCCGCCATAACGTTGCAGATAGGTCTGGACTCCCTGGAAGAAGGCCTGATCACCGATCTCTGTCCGCAGGGCGTGGAAGACGACCGCGCCTTTGTAATAACTATCCCGGCCAAACATCTCCATCTTGGGCGGGGAGCCCAACGGGTAACCACTGGGATTGGCTTCAATGTCTTGTTCCCAGTCTTGCAGGGCCTGTTCCAGACCGTCCGGATTATTGCGGGCTTCCCACATTTGAGTCACATAAGTAGCCATACCCTCGTTGCGCCAGATCTCTCCCCAACTGTCCAGGCTGACCCAATCTCCGAACCACATGTGGGATAGCTCGTGGGCCATAGTGGATTCGCCGCTGGAGACAGACAGGATGACCATGGTTTGGGTTTCCAACGAAGCCCCCAGGCCGTTGACCTGTACGTATCCGAATTCTTCAAAAGGATACGGCCCAAATTGAGCGCCCATCCAATCGATCATCTCACCCAAGGTAGGCGATAGGTTTTCGAAGTAAGCCTGGTTTTCCGGGAATACATAACTGCGCAGGTGCACGCCGCCTGGTGAAGTGCTTTCGACACGGACGTAATTTCCGACGGCGGCAGTGGCCAGATATGGGGCCATGGGGTAATTATGTTCCCAGATGTACAGATCGCCGGGCCGGCCATCCGGGAAGGCATTTTGGACTTCCGTCCTGGTATCGACCAGCGATCCATTGGCCACGCCGACCTGGCCTTCCGGAACGGTTAGCTCGAAGCGGAAAGTGGCTTTATCCTGGGGGTGGTCGTTGCAGGGAAACCAGTAGTGGGCGCCGTCTGGTTCGGCCACTACATAGATGGTGGACGTTTCAGCGTCGAATTGCAGCCCCAGGCTGTCTACGAAGGGCACGTAGGCCGAAGGCTCCATGGTGGGTGTCCCATGGTAAGTGACCTCCAGCGTAAAGGCTTCTCCTTGCGCCAGGGGTGTGGGAAAATCGATTTGCAATTTGTTTGCCGGCCTGGAAAATGACACTCCGCCCGGTTCGGAGGTGATCTGGTCGATCTCGAAGCCGGTGAAATCCAGGCTCAGCTCGTCCAGCTGGTCGATGGTGGACACGGCCTGGATGGTCGCATGCCCACTGATGGCTGTTTGTTCGGGGTCCAGGGAAAGACGCAGGGTATAGTGATCGACGTCGTATCCCGTGTTGCCCAATTCCGGAGCATACGGGTCGCCGATGGACGCCTCTCCGGCAGTCCCCGCGGGCGCTGTGGTAGGCCCCACCTGGGTCTGTGGGCCGGGCACGGTTGTACTCTCTCCCTGGGTGGGGGCAGCCGTGACTTCTGCCGGCGCCTGGGGCGGCAGGGTGGCTTGCTGTGGTGCGCAGGCCGAGATGACCAGCGCAAGCGATATGACAAGGATCAAGAGTGTTTTCTTCATGAATGGGTTTCCCTCCAGGTAGCTGGCAAAACGGGGATGGGTAACTGAGTGGTATGCAGGGATTATACCCGCAAGAATACCGGCTGGCGGCGCTGCGAGGACAACAGGGCTCGATCAAAGCCGGGAGCGGGTGGTAAGTAGGTCATCAGTCAGCCAGCCCTGTAGGGTCGGGGCGCGCTGAGCAGAATTAAGGACAGCGTGATACAATGACAGTCCGTATAGGCGATCTCGGGGTCAGGGGATATCGGGGTGATCTTTCCCACAGAGGGATCTTCTTTCTACGCCCTGAGCCGGGGACCTGATTTATCAACATGGAAACAGCTTATGGAAGATCAAACCCAAAGAATATTTGAAGTTGAGCCGCGTACAACCGTGGAAATCCACCTTCCCGATGGGCGGGTCTATTCCGGACCGCGGGGACTACCGGTGGAGGTATTCATGCGCAGGCTTCCCGAATGGGGAAAACCGCCCATCACCGGGGCCGTGGTCAACGGTGAACTACGCGAGCTGACTTATCCCATCGATATGGACGCCCGGGTGCACCCGGTAGATATGTCTGATGCGGATGGCGCCCGGATCTACCGGCGCTCCCTGGTCTTCTTGCTGCAGGCTGCCTTCGAAGATACCTTCCCCCAGGCTGGCCTGGTGGTGGATCACTCGGTGGTTTCGGGAGGCTACTTCTGCCACGTGATCGATCACCCGCCGTTGAGTGATGAGCAGGTGACGCAGCTGGAAGGGCGTATGAAGGAGATCGTGGAAAAGAACATGCCCATCGAGCGCCAGATCACTCCTATCCAGGAGGCGCTGGCCTTCTTCGAACGCAAACGGCAGTACGACAAACTGCAATTGATGAAGTATCGCAACAAAGACCATTTTGTCCTCTACCAGCTGGACGACCACCGTGATTACCACCACGGGTACATGGTGCCTTCGACCGGTTTCCTGAAATGGTTTTGCCTGATGCCCCTGGGGGAAGGTTTTATCCTGCAATACCCGCGCCGGCATAACCCGACCGAGATCTTACCGATTTTGGGCGCGTCGAATCTGTTGGAGACCTTTCACCAGTATGGCAACTGGCTGAACAAACTGGGCATCGAGAGCGTCGGCTCTTTAAACGATTCGATCCAGGCGGGCCGTATCCGGGAGATCATCCTGGTCTCCGAGGCGCTGCACGAGCAGAAGATCGCCGAAATCGCTTCGCAGATTGCGGAGCGGCAGGGCAAGGTACAAATCGTCCTGGCAGCCGGGCCCTCTTCGTCGGGCAAGACCACCTTTTCCAAGCGGCTGGCTGTGCAGCTGCTGGCCCAGGGCATTGCACCCATGGCCGTGGAACTGGATAATTATTTCGTGGATCGCGAAGAGACCCCCCTGGACGAGAACGGGCAATACGATTACGAGGCCCTGGGCGCGCTCAACACCCGGCGCCTGGGGGAGGACATGCGCCGCCTGATTGAGGGCGAGGAAGTCCAGCTACCCCATTACAATTTTTTGACCGGGCAGAGTGAGCCGGGCGAGGTGGTGCGCCTGGAGAAAGACCAGATCATTATTCTGGAGGGCATCCATGGTTTGAATCCCGGGCTGCTGCCCGCAGTGCCCAACGACCTGACCATGCGCATCTATATATCTTGCCTGACGCAGCTGAACCTGGATCACTACAACCGCATTTCGACGACCGACACCCGCCTGATCCGGCGCATCGTGCGCGACGCGCACGAGCGAGGTTACAGTGCACTGCAAACCATCCAACGGTGGGAATCGGTGCGCCGGGGAGAGAAACGGTATATATTCTCTCATCAGGATAACGCCAACGAAATCTTCAATTCTGCCCTGGCATACGAATTGTCGGCGTTGAAACCTCTGGCGATGCCGTTATTACGTCAGGTGCCATTCGGCACGCCAGAATATATTGAAGCGAAACGCCTGCTGGCTTTTCTGGAATGGTTCTTACCGATCGATGCCGATCTGATACCCGACAATTCTATACTGCGTGAATTCCTGGGTAACTCCATCTTGAAGGACTTCAAGCTGTGGAAGAGATCACCAAAGCCAAAAATTGACACCCAGCTGACGTAAACAGACGATTCGCTTCACCATTACCTCATTACCTTAGGCAGGATGATAATTCTTGATGACGTTGCCCAGGCGAGCGATGCCCTCGTTGATCTTTTCGGGGGTAGCGTTCGAGAAATTGAGGCGCATGGTGTTTTCCCCGCCGCCGCAGGCATAGAAAGAATCACCAGGGACAAAGGCAACATCCTGTTTGACGGCTTCTTCCAACAGTTGGGTGGCGTTGTACTGCGGGGGAAGCGTGACCCACAAGAACAGGCCGCCTTCAGGATGAGTCCAATGAAGGTTTTCGGGCATGTGTTCTTCGAGGGTCTCAAGCATCACGTCGCGGCGTTCACGATAGACTTTGCGGATGAGCTGCACGTGCCGGTCAAAGAAGCTTTCTTTGCCCACCTCGTACGCAACCATCTGGTTGAACGTGGAAGTATGCAGGTCTGTGCCCTGTTTGGCCTGGGCTAATCTCTGGATCACTTCTTTGGGGGCAATGGCCCAGGCCAGCCGTACCCCGGGGGCCAGGATCTTGGAATAAGTGCTCAGGTAAATGACGTTCCCGGTGTAACAATCGCATTGCTCACGCGCTTGGCCGTCTACGACCTCGATGGCGGGAATGTGTTGGCCGTCGAAACGCAGCTTTCCGTAAGGATCGTCTTCCACGATGGGCACGCCGTAACGGTCTGCCAGCTCGACCAGCTGGACACGCCTTTCGTAGGTCAGGGTAGACCCGGTGGGATTCTGGAAATTGGGTAAAGCATAGATAAACTTGGGACCACAGCGCAGCGAGGCCTCCAGTTGGTCGGTAATCATCCCGTCTTCATCGAAAGGCACCGGGACGTATTCGGCGCCATAGGGGTTCCAGGCCTGGAGTGCGCCCAGGTAAGTGGGGGATTCAACCAAGACCTTGTCGCCGTTGTTGATAAATACTTTACCGATCAAGTCGAGCGCTTGTTGTGATCCAGAGGTGATCAGAATATTTTCCGGGTCTACGGGGGTGCCATCCTGGCTGGCCTGCTGGGCAATCATTTCACGCAGGGGCTGGTAGCCTTCGGTGGTGCTGTACTGAAGCGCCTGGGGGCCGCTATCGCGCAGGACTTTGTCGCACGCCTGGCGAAATTCATCCAGGGGGAAGACGTCTGGGGCTGGCAATCCCCCGGCAAAGGAAATGACCTGGGGCTGTTCGGTGAGCTTCAATAATTCGCGTATGGCTGAACTCTTCATCCGTTGGGTGCGTTGCGCGTAACGGTGTTCCCAGGGAGTTCCCTGGCTTTTGTAGCCGGTTTTATTGGGCTTGCTGGATTGTGGATCGACTTTTGTTTCCATTTTTTCCTCATAGGATTTGATTGCATTTGTCCAAGGCTGCGGGCTTCGATTCTCCTTTCCTGGCGAACCTGATCCAGTACCTTAAAACATCGCATCATTGCTGGAATTCCACTCAATAACATTAATTGGGTTGGATTGAAAAACGGGTCTGAAAAGAGTCTCGGTGTGGAAACGCGAATACGGCGTAAGGGGCGAGACGATAATGTATTATTTTACCAGAAGAAATTACAACAGCCCCCGATTGGGGGGCTGTTGTCTGTACAGCTGTGAATAGTATTCTCCCGACCGGGTTACAGTTTGGGGAACCGGCTGACCACCTGGATGACGGTGGGTAAATTGACCTTATCCCCGGTTTTAAGCTCGGCGGGAGCCTTGCTGGCGGTTTTCGGCGCACCCTGGTAGACGAACAGAGTGTTGCCTTCCACGGCGGCTTTATTTTCCAGGTAGGCCTGGCCAGTGAGGAAGCCTTCTTTGTCCACTGCGCAGCTGGTTACGACACCGGCTACACGGCCCTTGGCGTCGATAACCGGGTCGCCATTATGGGCCATGCGTACGCCTTTTTCGCTGAAGCGGAAACGCACGACCACGCTACTGCGCGCCTGTTCGTGCTCGATATAAGCGGAACGCCCGATAAACCAGGGTTTGTAGACTTTGACGTATGAACCAAAACCGGCATCGTCAACGCCCAGATTGAGCTCTCCGCCCATCTCGTGCCCATACAGGGGTAAGCCGGCTTCGGTGCGCAGCGAATCACGGGCGCCTAACCCGCAGGCTTTCAGCCCCATGGGCTCACCGGCTGCCAGCAGCGCTTTCCAGAAGTCGGCCACTTTGTGGGGGTGGACGAACAGCTCGAAAGCCATCTTTTCACCGGTGTATCCGGTGCGGGAAACGACGAGGTCGTACCCACCCACCACGGCCTCGCACAGCTCGGTGCGTTTCAGGCGGGTGATGCGTTTGCGTGTATCGGCGTCACAGCCCAGGGCCAGGAGGATGTCGCGTGATTTTGGCCCTTGCAGGGCGATATCCACCCGCATGTCGTCCCCGGCCTGGGGATCGCGCAGGTTGCGTAAGACGACCGCTTTGCCCATGGCGCGCGCCCACGGGCGCTGGCGGTCGATACAGACCTGGCCCTGGCGCACGGCGTTCAACCAGGCCCAATCTTTGTCATCGTTGGAGGCATTGACCACAACCAGATATTTGTCCTGGCTGCGGCGGTAGACCAGGGTGTCATCGAGGACGTTGGCATCGGCATCCAGGAAATGAGTGTATACCGATGATCCAACCGCCAGCCCGGAGATATCGTTGCCGCAAACCGAGTCCAGGAACAGCGGGGCGTCGGGGCCTTCGGCCTGGTACACGCCCATGTGAGAGACGTCGAACAGGCCGGCCGCCTGACGGGTCGCCAGGTGTTCTTCGACCACCGAGGTATACCACACCGGCATTTCCCAGCCGGCAAAGGGCACCATCTTGGCGCCCATCTGTTTGTGGACTTCATACAAGGACGTACGGCGCAGCTCGCTGCTTTCTTCCTCATCCCAGGTAAAGGCGGGCAGGGCCGTGCCGGCTTTGCCGTCGATGCCGATGTAGAAAGGTTTGTACTGGTCCACTGCCGGGCCACTGGCCTGCGTCACCGGACCGGCGTCTGACTCGAGCACCACGATCGGGCCGGGCATACGCCGGGTGAGATCCTGGTCGAAGGCTACATAGCCGTCGGAAAGGTCGCGTAGCCAGGCTGCCGCCAGGGTGGCCTGGGGCGTAGGAACACTCAAGCGGAAGAGAGTTTCGCCAATGGATGTGAGGACGCCTTCCACCTTGCCCTTGGGAGTCGTCAGGCGGGTGTTCTGGCTTTCCCCGGCTTGCAGGGCTTCCACGTCACTGCTCAACGTGTAAGTCAGGAACTGCCGTACGGTCTCTCCCTGGATATCCAGGGCCACCCACTCGCCTGGCGAGCGGGGCTTGTCGTCCAGGTAATAGAAGTGGGGATAACCGTGCTGTGTGGCCTCGAAGTCGATGCCGGCCTGCAGGGCCAGGTCACGTGAACGCATCTTGGCAGCTTCCAGTACCTCGAAATCGATCTTGGCGCGCAGAGAAGGCCCCTGGCGGCTTTCGACCTGATAGGGTTTAGCGGCAGTGAGCACATCGGCCATGATGTCGGCGACCTTGACCATGTCGCTCTCTTTCAGGCCCCGTTGCGTCATCCAGGGGGTGCCAAAACGGATTCCGGAGGCGTACAGGGCGGTCTTGTCGCCCGGGATGGTGTTGCGGTTGAGGACGATCCCGGCGATGTCCAGGATCCTGGCGGCCATGTCGCCCGACAGGACGGCGCCGCCGGCGCCTTTGATTGTCTTGCAATCCAGGTTGGCCAGGTGGGTGTTGGTGCCGCCAAAGGGGATGCGCAGGCCGCGTTCCTGTAAGCGGGTCGTCAGGGCTTTGGCGTTGGCCAGGATCTGGTCCTGCAGCTGGCGGAATTGTTGGCTGCGCGCCAGTTTGAAAGTGAGCGCCAGGGCCGCAAAAACGTGCACGTGAGGTCCACCCTGTTCGCCTGGGAAGACGGCGCGGTCCAGCTTGCGCCCCATGGCGGCATCGGTGGTGATGATGCAGGCGCCACGCGGCCCGCACAGGGTCTTGTGAGTGGTGAAAGTGATGACCTGGGCATGCCCCACGGGAGAAGGCACGCTGCCGGCGGCGATCAGCCCGGCGATGTGCGAGACGTCGGCCAGGACGATTGCCCCAACCTGGTCGGCGATGGCCCTGAAACGAGCCCAATCCGGCACCCAGGGATAGGAAGAATACCCGGCAATGATGATCTTGGGTTTGTGCTCTTTGGCCAGGGCCTCGACGGCGTCGTAATTAATTTGCTCGGTCACCGGATCGACATTGTAATGAACGACGTTATATAGTTTCCCCGAGCGGTTAACCGACGAACCGTGGGAAAGGTGGCCTCCGTGGAGCAGGTTCATGCCCAGGATGGTATCGCCGGGATTGATCAGCGCTTGATACACGGCATTATTGGCCGGGGCGCCGGAAAGCGGCTGGACATTGACGTAGATCTGCTCAGGAGCCACCGCGTTGGCGGCGAAAGCCTCGGCGCAGCGCCGGCGGGCCAGCTCTTCGATGACGTCAGCGTATTCGACGCCTTTGTAATATCGAGGATCAGAATAGCGGCGATAGGTGGCCAATTGCCGGGGAAAATCCAGAATCTGGGATTCGGTCAAGAAGCGTGTGTCTTCATCCGGATACCCTTCAGCGTAGATATTTTGAAAAGCAGATCCCAGGGCCTCACGCACTGCCAGGGGAGCTGCACTTTCACTGGGGATCAAGATGAGCTTACGATACTGGCGTTCTGCTTCCAGTTGGGTAAGCTCAAATACGTCTGGATCCAGATTAGCCAGTGAGCCACGAAAGATGTAATCAGACATGTATTCTCTCCTTTAATCAAGGACGGAAGGTAATATAGATAAATGCGTGGTTTGACCTATCAATCCCGGCCAGTGATCGACTGTCCTGCCCCGGATTTATTCAACTACGTAACTATCCAACCCGAGATAAAAATGGCCTGAAATGTGAACAGTTACCAGAAAACAATAGTTTAACTGTATTGGATTAATGCGATGACAGTATTGTATTGTACGGGCCAGACATGGTCAAGATTTCAAGCTCATATTTTGCGGATGACGATTTATCCAATTTACCATAGTGTCCAACACTTGAGTGTACTGGACTTCGTTGTGAAGCTCATGATACCACCCTTCCCAGCTTTGGTACTCCACATCGCCTTTCACCAGCCCGGCAAACTTGCGGGGTAGTTCTTTGTTCACCAGGCGGTCGGCGGTGCCCTGCATCAGCAGCAGCGGCGTGGGGAAGGTCCGTTCCTGGGCGCACATCCAGGCGCCCCGGTTGATCAATTCTAACCCGAGGCGGGCGGAAATAAGCGGGTGAACCAATGGATCGGCGATATAGGCGTCGATCACCTCTTTCTGGCGGGAGATGCCGCTCAAATCGAGATCGTTCTTCATAGTCAGGGTGGGCCACAGAACGGCCATCATCTTGCCCAGCCAGAGTTTCGAAGGCGAGATGGCCTGGGCCGGGGCCAGGCCAGGACTGGTGGCAATGATCCCATCGGGCAGCGTTGTGCGGGTCAGGCCATAATAGAGTACCAGGCTGCCCCCCATGCTGTGTCCGTAGAGATAAACCGGGCAGCCAGCCGAGTTGTGGCGTGCCTCTTCTAAGAAATGTTGGATATCGTCCATCAACACTTCGTACGAGTCGGCATGGCCGCGCACACCATCAGAATGACCGTGGCCGCGCAGATCAAAGCTCAATGTGCTCAGGCCGGCCTGGCAAAAATATTCGGCCACATGGCGATAGCGGCCGCTGTGTTCACCGATACCATGCACCAGAACGAGCGTGCCCCGTGTACCCTGAGAAGGTTCCCAACTTTGTGTGTAGATGGAGCTCCCATCTGGTGTGGTCCAGGCGCCTTCCTGGTGGATGACGAGTTCAGTGTTCACGTTTTACCTCCCCAGAGTCTTTTTATCCCTCTAACCCGAATTCACGTTACAGTATAATGAAACCGGAGAAATTCTATTGTTGAATGTACGTAAAATTAGTGTAACGCACACGATTTGAAACTGCAAGGAATGGATAAGCCCGTGTGCTACGCTGCGGGCAAAAGTAGCTGAGCTGGGGGAGCTTACCGGTAGTTGGCCAATTTGTATTTCAGGGAGGAACGTTTATGGCAGCAGAGTGGCAAGAAATGGGGGATGAGGAGAATCAGGTGGTCTCTACCGAAACACACAAAGCGCCGGCTTCTGGCTCGGGCTGCCTGACGGTGGGGCTTTTTCTCCTGGCCGGCATCTGGATCCTGGGAAGCACCGTCATTGCCCAACTCCTGGGCTGGGTCATCGAGCAGGGAATGTTCGAGGGTTCCATCCCTGTGGCAGACTTGCGCTGGTTGGTCACGGTGGGTTACGCTGTGGCCATCCTCCTTCCGGTGGGGTTACTGGCGATATTCATCAAAGCACCCAAGAACCGCGCCATCTATTTGAGCTGGGCCCTGGCGGGCGGGTTTACCTTGTTGATGGTGTTAGCACACCTGGTCTGGATTACCGATAGCCAGTTGATGGCCGTGGCTCAGGCGGCGGGTATGCTGGTGTTCTTGTTGGCCTTGGAAATCTACCACCGTAGGAACGGGCACAACCACGCCCTGTTTCCCCGGCGTGGATGGCGAGGGACCGGCACGGCCTTGCTAATTGTGGCTCTATTGCTGCTCCCCTGGGCATTGTGGGGCGCTTTGGGCTCTCCCCTGGACGCAATCTTGTCCGTGGTGGTGGCACTTCTCTTCGGCGCCTGTGCGGCCGGCATGGCTGCGACGACATTCTGGTCGGCGCAGTTAACCAATACCATCCCGCACCGTTCGAGCGACGATTGGCTGGATGGATATTCCCTGGCCTTGATGCTGGTCATCATGGTGACCGGTTTCGGTCAGAATAGCATCCAGTGGGTGTTGGCGCTCTCTGTGCCCTTTGTCGCCTGGGCGGTCACGTTGCTGCGTACCCCTGTGGGGGCAGAAGAGGAACAACAATGGAATAGCCCGGTCTGGGCCCTGGTCATGGCCGGGGCGGTGCTCGGACCCCTGTTGTTCCTGGATGCAGATGAGCTGATGGTGGTGATCAGCTCCACGCCGGATGATATCCTGGGATGGGCCGGAAAGGGCGCTTCGATTGCCGTGGTGACGGGGATTTTCAGCAGTATCGGACTGGCGCTGCTGCGCAAACAAAGCGGCCGGTTCGCCAGGCTGCCTGCCAGCCTCAACTACCTGGCCGTTGGCGCCTGGGTAGCGGTGGCTGCCCTCTATTTTGTGATTGGCCAGCCGGGTTTTTACGGCGAGCGTCTGTTTGTAATCCTGAAAGACCAGGCCGATGTCTCGGAAGCCGCCAATATTCAGGACCTGGCTGAAAGACGGCAGTTCGTCTACGACGCGTTGGTGTCGCAGGCAGACCAATCCCAGGCGGAAATCAGAAATTCCCTGGATCAATACCGGATTGCTTACCGGCCTTATTACCTGGTGAACGCTATGGAGGTGAATGGCGGTCCACTGCTGCGCGCCTGGTTGGACAACCGGCCAGAAGTGGACCGTATCCTGGACGATCCCATCTTGCGCCCCCTCCCCAATCCATTACAATCGTCCCAGGGGAGCTCCACGGCGCCTGGTGGGACGCAGTGGAACCTTGAAATGATCGGGGCCGACCGGGTCTGGGAGGAGGGAATTACCGGCCAGGGCGTCGTGGTCGGGCAATCTGACTCAGGGGTTCAGGGAGACCATCCCGAGGTGGCCGCCAGTTACCGGGGGCGCACGGAAGGGGATGCGTATAACTGGTACGATCCCTGGTACGGCAGTACCCAACCTACCGATATCGGTGGACACGGTACCCACACACTGGGCACGGTCCTGGGAGAGAACGTGGGGGTGGCTCCCGGTGCAACCTGGATTGGGTGTGTCAACCTGGCGCGTAACCTGGGCAACCCGGGATATTACCTGGACTGTATGCAGTTTATGCTGGCGCCGTTCCCCATGGACGGCGACGCGCTGCGGGATGGCCAACCTGCCCGGGGAGCCAATGTCTTGAACAATTCCTGGGGCTGCCCGGACATCGAGGGCTGCGACCCGGCGTCGCTGCAACCGGCAGTTCAGGCGCTTCGGGCGGCGGGGGTATTCGTGGTCGTCTCGGCTGGCAACGCCGGGTATTCGGGGTGCGGCAGCGTCAAAGACCCGCTGGCCATTTACGATGCTGTGTATTCGGTCGGTGCAGTGGACAGCAATGGCCAGTTGGCCGGCTTTAGCAGCCTCGGCCCGGTCACAGTGGATGGAAGCCAGCGAGTCAAACCGGATATTCTGGCGCCTGGTGATGGCGTTCTCTCGGCTTTTCCCAACAACACGTATGAGATTGCCAGCGGTACGTCTATGGCCGGTCCGCACATCGCCGGTGTGGTGGCTTTGATGTGGTCGGCTAACCCGGATTTGATCGGCGACATCGATACCACCCAGGAGATCCTCGACCGAACGGCCAGCCGCTACGACGGCCCGTATCCGTCTTGTGTTGATGGCAGTACGGATCCCAATAATGCGGCCGGCTATGGTATTGTAGATGCATATGCAGCCGTTCAGGCTGCCCTGGAAAGAGGGGCACAATAGTGCCCAGTTTTATTGGAAACGGTTGTCCGCTGCAACCGGGCAGGGATGTTGGGGTTATCACATTCAACCCCGGGTGGTGGAATCCTAAAATTGATAGCGTATATGGATAACGACAAAGAGACATTGGAGCGTGCAATGCAGGGAGACGGCGATGCTTTTGGCGAGCTGTATTCCCGCTACGTCAACCGGATCTACAACTATATATTTTATCGGACCGGTAGCAATTCGGACGCAGAAGACCTGACGGCCAGGGTCTTTCACAGGGCGATGAACCATATCCGTACTTACCAGAACATGGGGGTGCCTTTTTCGGCCTGGCTGTACCGGATTGCACACAACCTGGTGGCGAACTGGCATCGCGATAACCAACGGCGGAAAGAAGTGCCGCTGGAAGATCACATTCATCTGGCCCATCGATCTGAACAGCCTGAGACCAGGATCGTACGCACACAGGAGGTTGAAGGCCTGCTGAAATCGATCCGCAAATTACCGCCAGAACGCCAACAGTTGTTGATTTTGAAGTTCGTCGAGGGCCTATCGAACGCGGAGATCGCAGTCATCATGGGAAGAAGCGAGGGCGCCATCAAGAGCCTGTACCACCGTACACTGTTGGGCTTGCGAGACGACGTTGAAGGGCCAGATGTTGAGTAAGCCAGGGGAGGGGAATATGCTTCGCATCGTGACGGATGGTTCTGTAGACATGCCAGAGGAATGGAAAGACCGGTACGCTATCGACGTAATCCCTCTGCGCCTGGTGTGGGGGGATGAATCGTATACCCAGGGGATCGACATCACCCCGGAGATGTTCTATCGCTTTGTATTGCAAAAGCGCACCTTTCCCAAAACGTCCTTGCCATCTCCGCAGCAGGTGGTCGAGTTCTACCGGACGATTGCCCGGCGTGGGGACGATGTCCTCTCGATCCACGTGGGCAGCCAGTTATCTGGAACGTATGCGATCATTCAGATGGCGGCCCGTGAAGCCGGAGCGGATTTCAAGGTCCATCCTTTCGACTCAAATGCAGGGTCTGCAGCGCTAGGATTTATGTGCCAGGCAGCGCGCATAGACGACCGTGCCGGACTGCCGGTGCAGGCTATCTTGGAGCACCTGGAAGAGATCCGTCAACGGATCACCGTGATCTTTACCATCGATACCCTGGAGTTCGCTTACCTGAGTGGGCGGATCAACGCTTTGCAGAGCGCTATCAGTTCGGCGCTTAAGATCAAGCCGATCGTCGTGCTCAAAGATGGCCTGCTCGAAATGGCGGAAAAAGTACGCACCCGGCAAAGGGCTGTCGACCGTGTGCTCGAAAAAGTGCGCCAACGGGTGGGTGATCAAAAAATCAACCTGGCCGTCGTGCACGCTGCGGATCCGGCCATGGCGGAGAAGATGACTGCCATGGCGCGGCAGCTTTTCAATATCCACGAGTTGGTCACCGTGGAATTATCGATCCCGGTGGCAGCGCATCTTGGGCCTGGTGCAATTGGGATTGTCGCTTATCCTGTTTGTTAAGAAGTCCTGATGGAGAGAGTGATATGGAAAACCGGCCAGATTTAGAGACCGCATTGGAGCAGCAATTACAATCTTCGTTTCGACCTGTGCAGCCCAACCCTGAATTCGTTAGCCGATTACATTCGCGCTTGACGCGGCCCTCGAGAACTGTACTCGAAAGACAGTCTTCGGGTGCAATCCTGTTGATCATTACCGCCGGGCTTGTTTCGTTGTCAGTTTTATTATGGGGCCTGTATGGGTTATATCGCTTGTGGCCAGGGAAGCGTAAGAATTCGTAAGGGGACGTTCTAAGGATGAAAATATTATGTAATAGATGCGGCCAGGCCGCATCTATTACACGATACCCATTGGAATGATTCACTGCCCGGGGTAAACGGAGCAGCCGGGCTGGAAGATGATCAAATCCCCAATTTATTGGATAACACCGTACTGGACGGCTCTACCAAAATCGTTCCATCCGGGAAAAGGATAGTCGGAACGGAACGCATTCCCTTGTTGACTTTCTCGACGAACTGTTTCCCTTCCGGGTCTTTGTCGATATCAATAAACTGGTATGGGATGTTGTGACTGTCCATTAAAGTCCGGGCGCGGCGGGATTCGAAACACCAGGTGGTGCCATAGAAAAGGATAATGTCGGATTTATTTTCTTCCATGTTCTTCTCCTGATAATGTATTGGTAATACAGGTCAAAGGCAAATGTGCGGTTGGGAAAGATGCGGTAATGTGGTAATGGTTTGCCGTGCTACCAATTCCCAGTTGTGTGTGAGAGATCCAGTGTGATCGTCTTATCCTGACTGACCGGGGAGGTCCAGGGACTCCAACGTGGTAATCAACACCCGAGTCTCGGCGAGCAGGTCGGCCTCCAAGGGCAGGGTAAATTCCTCTGTCACCCGGGTAGATAGGCTCCCGGCAATCGAGCGCAGCTCCGGTGGAATTCCAGGCATGTCCCGTAAAAACAAGATCAGCTCGAAGGCATTGGTGGCCGGGTGATCGATCTGCCTGGCCGCAAGGTAAGCGCGAATGGCTGTCCCCGCGGCACGGCGGGCACAAACGCGCGCCAGCCCCTCGTTCCCCTGGGCCCGGGCCATGTCAGCCCGTTTCATCTCGTTCTCGATTTTTTGGACCACTTCACTGCTGTACACATGATAATTGTACCGCGCCTTTGCGTGGGGGAAAGCGGAAAAGCAGGGGCAGCCCAGGGTAAACGGAACAAGACATTTTTGTTATGAAAAGAGCTGTCATCCAGCCCTAAATTTCCGTCCCCGGGGTGGGGATTTTAATAAGAGTGGAAAAATCTTTTCCCCCCGCTTGAGGGCGTTTTCTGTCATATGCAGAGGGGACCGGGGGAGTGGAACAGGGCAGGAGCCGCATCTGGTAATTTAGCTGCATTTGCCTTGAGAGGCAGCCTCGCCTGTCTCTGGGGACGCTTTTCCATCCGAACGCCTTCCCGAGAGGACGATCAGCCTGTGCAAGGATGAACAAGGGATCGCCAGATCAGGTGATTTTAGACCAAAATTATCTTGACAGGCCATGGGGTGGTTTATAATAATTTTCGAGCCCCTAAAAATGGGGTGACTCGATTAGCGTACGCCGTTTGACGGTTGATCCGCCAGGCGCCTTGGGGGTAAACGACCTGATCCGGTGCAGAAATGTGCCGGGCGGGGATGATTGGGAAAGCGATATCACTCTATGCATACGAAGCGTATGAACGGCATCCGCCGGACATTGGTCTACCTGAAGAAATACTGGAAACCAGCCCTGGCTGCGCTGGGCTGCACGCTGCTGGTCAACGCAGCCAATTTGCTGACACCACAATTGTTGCGCATCCTGATCGATAACGGTATCAGTCGTTACGATATGAACGTGATCTGGACCATATCCGGCGGGTTGGTGTTGGTTGCAGTGGTGCGGGGGGTATTTAATTTCTTGCAGGGTTATCTCTCGGAGGTCACCTCCCAGGGGGTGGCCTATGAATTACGTAACACCGTCTTCGAGAAGTTACAAAGATTGAGCTTTTCGTATCACGACCGGTCCCAGACGGGCAAGTTAATGACCCACATGACCTCCGATGTCGAAATGGTGCGCATGTTCGTGGGCAGCGGCCTGATCCAGCTGATCTCGGCTGTTATCTTGTTGATCGGCACGCTGGTCATCCTGTTCTCTATGAACGCGCTGTTGACCAGCCTGTTTTTCCTGATGCTGCCGCCCATCGGGCTCATTTTCATGTTTTTCATACGCCGCCTGCTGCCCTTTTCCATGGTCGTCCAGGAGAAATTGGGCGCCTTGAACAACGTGCTTCAGGAAAACCTGGCCGGAATCCGGGTCGTGAAGGCTTTTGCCCGGGAAGACCACGAGTACCGGCGTTTTCAAGAGCGTAACGTGGACCTGCGCGAACAGAACGTGGCATTGATCAAATTGTTTTCTTCGTTCTTTCCGGTCATCTTCTTTGTGGCGAATCTGGGCGTGGTAGCTGTGGTGTGGGTGGGCGGTTTGCAGGTCATCCAGCAGCAGATTTCGATTGGAGAACTGGTGGCGTTCCTGGGATATCAAGCTTTCTTCCTGATGCCGATGTTTATGCTGGGTTTCGTAGGTTCGCTGTTATCCCGCGCCGAAGCCTCTGCCCAGCGGATTTTCGAAGTGCTGGATGCACAATCCGACGTTGCGGACCGGCCGGGGGCCATGGACGTCCCGGCGCTGCGGGGGGAGGTGCGTTTTGAGGACGTCTCTTTTCGTTACATGGGCGCTGAAAGCGACGTGATCAAACACGTCAACTTTGAAGCCAGGCCCAACCAGACGGTAGCCATCCTGGGCCGTACGGGTTCGGGAAAATCATCGATAATTAATCTGATCCCGCGGTTCTACGACGTGTCTGCGGGGCGGGTGCTGATCGACCAGGTGGACGTGCGAGATCTCAAATTGAGCTCGCTGCGGGCGCATATTGGGATCGTCTTACAGGAGACGACCCTGTTTTCGGGTACCATTCGGGATAATATCGCTTATGGAAAACCTGAAGCCAGCCAGGAAGAGGTTGAAGCCGCGGCGCGCATGGC
>JAAZNB010000432.1 GCA_012798515.1 Chloroflexota bacterium | reverse complement strand
CTGGAATACCTGACTTTCTATCGTATGACCCCCTGACCCCATGCCTGGTAAATAGTACGGCCCGGCTTCGAGATTTCGAAGCCGGGCCGTTGTAATTGCCTTCACCGCCAGAGTTTACCCAACCACTGCTTTCAGGCTCTCGGTAAAGATATCCAGCGCGGCGTCCATTTGGGCCTGGCTGACGACCAGAGGCGGGATCCAACGAATGACGTTGTCCCAGGCGCCGCAGGTCAGCAGCATCAGGCCGCGCTCCAGGCAGGCGTGCGCCACGGCTTTGGCGGTAGCTTTATCCGGCTCCCGCCGGGGGGTGCGGAACTCGACCCCCACCATCAGTCCCAGGCCGCGTACGTCGCCGAGCACTGTATACTGCCCCTGGAGGGCATGCAGGCGTTCCACCAGCTGGGCGCCGCGCGCCTGGGCATTTTCCAGCAGCCCCTCGGATTGGATGGCCTGGATGGTGGCCACTGCTGCCGCGGCAGCCACGGCGTTGCCGCCGAAAGTGCCGCCATGCGAGCCGGGGACCCATTTTTGCATCACGTCCGCCCGGCTGAACACGCCCGAGATGGGCAGTCCGGAGCCCAATCCCTTGGCCACGGTCATGATATCGGGTTGGATACCAAAATGCTCCAGGGCAAACCAGCGCCCGGTACGGCCGAAGCCGGACTGGATCTCGTCGGTAATCAACAAGATGCCATGCCGGTCGCACAGCTGGCGCAGCCGGCGCATGAAATCTACCGGGGGCACGACGTAGCCGCCCTCGCCCAGGACGGACTCGATCAGGATGGCAGCCGTCTCGTGGGGTGCGCTCTGGGTGAGGAGCAAGAACTCCAGCTCTTCCAGGCACCAGCCGGTCGTCTGCGCTGCGCTCCACCCGTAGCGATAGGCATAGGGATACGGCGTCACAAAGACGCCCGACGGCAACGGCTGAAACCCTGCCCGGTAGACCGTCTTGGAGGTCGTCAGCGCCATGGTCGAAGCGGTGCGCCCGTGGAAACTGCCCTGGAAGACGATCACGTTGGGGCGCCCGGTGGCATGGCGGGCCAGCTTGACCGCCCCTTCCACCGCTTCGGCGCCAGAGTTACTAAAGAAGAAGCTGTCGATACTCTCCGGCACAATCGGCCGGAGGGCGCGCACCAGCTCCAGCAGCGGCCGGTGCAGGATGATGTTCACCTGGCCGTGCAGCAGCAGGCCGGCCTGCTGGCGAATAGCCTCCACCACCAGGGGGTGACAATGCCCGGTGTTGGTCACGCCAATGCCACAGGTAAAGTCCAGGTAGGCGCGCCCGTTCAAATCGTACACGTAGCAGCCTTCTGCCCGGCTGGCAATGATATCCGTGTAATGCGTCCACACCGGTGAAAGATGCGGGAGCACGTCCTGATACGTATCTTGAGCCTGGTTCAGATCCACAATCCCTCCTTGCCCCCATCAGGGCAATCAGGCCTCCTCGGCCCCGACTTCAAACGGATCCACGTCGGGAACGCCCGGCTTGATCCAGCGACGAATTGGAACGTAGACGATGGCGCCCAGGGCCATGAAAGCCAGCGCCCAACCGATTGAGGTGAACCCCTCTTCCATATACTGGCTAAAAATGGCCAGCAGGATGATCGCCGTCGGCCCTAACGTCACCAGGACCAGCCCGAGGATACCACCCGGCACAGCCTGGCGAGGGCGGTCCGGCTCGGAATAACGCAGTTTCCATAGGGCTGCAAATTCGGCCAGGATCACCAGGGTTTGTAAAAATACATCCGCTACCACCAGGAATTCGAATGCCTGCCAGGAAAAGACGGTAAAGATGATGCCCACCATCACGATGGCAACCCATGGGGTGCCGTACTGGTTGTGGACTTTCACCATGAACTTGGGGAACATACCATCCTCAGCCAGGGCAAAGGGTACCCGGCTCCCGCCCAGGCTGTTGCCCACAAACAGGCCGATCATGCTCAACACGGCTGCGACGGTCAGGATCCCGCCCATAAACTGGCCCAGGGCCGGCCCACCCAGGGCGCGGCCGACGACGTCGCCGATCTGGGGGAACTCCCAGCCGGTGGATTCCTGGGGATCAGCGCCCCATTCTTCCATATCCGCCATGGCCTGCTGTATTTCCGGTCCGGAGAGGTCTTGCAGGGTCACCTCGTCCGGCGCAATCCCCTGCGCGGCGGCGACCGCTTCGACCTCGCCGGCCAGGACGTCTTCATCCACAAAATCGCCGATCAGGCCAAACTGATCGTTGCTGGCCTCGATGCCCCACAGCTGCCAGCGCCCGCCTTCGCCTGCGCCGCCAAACAGCCCGGCCGTGACCGGCAGGGAATAGGTTGCAATTGCAGCCACCAGCACCAATGCCATGGCGCGCGAGTAGGTCTTCTTGGGTTCTACAATTTCGTCGCCGGCCACGGT
>JAAZNB010000431.1 GCA_012798515.1 Chloroflexota bacterium | reverse complement strand
GAGATAACCTGCTTTTCTTCGGGCAGATCTACGGGCTGCGCGGCCAGCAGCTGCGCCGGCGTGTCGACCAGGTGTTGGAGATGGTCCAGCTGACCAACCGGGCCGACGATCCGGTTGAACAATATTCCGGTGGGATGAAGCGCCGGGTAAACATGGCCGTGGGGCTGCTGCACGAGCCGGAGATCCTCTTCCTGGACGAGCCGACCGTAGGGGTCGATCCGCAAAGCCGCAATGCCATCTTCGAGAGCGTCGAGGCGCTCAACCGGGCCGGGCTGACCATGATCTACACGACCCATTACATGGAAGAGGCCCAACGGCTGTGTGACCGCATTGCCATCATGGATCACGGCCAGATCATCGCCCTGGACACGCCGGCCAACCTGATCCGCTCGATGGGTGGGGGCATGATCCATCTGGAGATCAACGGCGACGCGACGGCCCTGGCCGGCCAGGCCGAGGGTTTGCCGGCGGTGCAGTCGATCCGCAGCCAGGCCGGTGGCCTGGACGTGCACACCTGGCGGTCCCAGGAGGCCCTGTCCGGGCTGCTGGCGCTGGCCGGCCAGATGCAGGCCAATATCCTCTCTTTGCAGATTTTCGAGCCCAACCTGGAGACCGTCTTCCTGTCGTTGACCGGCAAGAGCCTGCGCGAGTGACAGCCCCGGAGATTGCGGTGCATCACCGCACGGGAAACGGGTTTTCTTCTTATATGTCACTACTCTGGGTGGGGATTGCTGCTACCTCGGGTAGAGGAGTTTTGTGGAGTAAAGAACCATGTTGAACCAAATCTGGGCGATTACGATCAAAGAAATTAAAGTGCTCCTGCACGATCGTGGCGCATTGATGGCGCTCTTTTTACTGCCCATCGCTTTTATCCTGGTCATGACGGTTGCTTTGGAGGGCGTCTTCGAAGCCGGCTCCAGCAGCAACCCGGTGGAAATGTTGGTGATCAACGAAGATCAGGGCGAAACGGCCGCCAAGGTGATCGCCGACCTGCGCACCGTGGACGGCCTGCACCTGATCGAACAGCTCGACGACCGTCCGGTAACACGCGCCGCGGCAGAGGAAAAAATCATTGCCGGGGAGTATGGCCTGGCGGTGGTGTTCCCGGCCAATTTCTCGAAGCAGATTCAGGCTGCGGCCACCGACCCCGGCGCAGCGGCTGCGAGGGTGTCTTTCGTCAGCGACCCGACCGTGGGCACCCAGCTGATTGCCCCGGCGCGCGGCATGGTGCAGGGCTACGTCGAGCGCCAGGCTTCCCTGGCGCAGGCGCCCCAGTTGACCGCCCTGGGCTTCAAAGAGATGGCTGCCCACGCGCCTGCCGAGCAGAGCTCTTTCATCCTTAACGTAGGCGACCGTTTCAGCACCGAATTTGTGAGCGCCGAACAAATGCAAAGTAGCAACCTGGGCGTGGCCTTCGAGACGGTCTCGCCGGCCGGGCTGCATATCCAACACATGCCCACGTCCACCGAGCAGAACGTGCCCGCCTACACGATTTACGGGGTCTTCTTCATTATGCAGACCATTGCTACCGGCCTGCACCGTGAAAAGACCGACGGGACCTTCCGCCGTTTGCAGGCCGCGCCGCTTTCCCGCTTTGCGCTGTTGGCCGGTAAACTGCTGCCTTATTACCTGATCAATCTGGTGCAGATTGCGCTGATGTTTACGGTAGGCGTGGCGGTCTTTCACATGAGCCTGGGGAATGACCCGCTGGCGCTGGTCTTGATCTCCCTGGTGACATCGGCTGCCGCCACCGGCATGGGGTTGTTGCTGGCCGCAGTGGGGCGTACTCCGGAACAGGTCTCCAGCCTGGGAACCCTGCTGTCAGTCGTGTTGGCCGCGGTGGGCGGTATGATGGTGCCGGTTTTCGTGATGCCCGATTTCATGCAGCAGGTGGCTTTGATTACCCCGCACGCCTGGGCCTTGAGCGGGTTTCAGGACGTCATCGTGCGTGG
>JAAZNB010000045.1 GCA_012798515.1 Chloroflexota bacterium | reverse complement strand
GCAACCGGCGGGGTGTTTCACGTAGCTTCTGCCAGATATGGTGGTTGAGGCAGAGCTGTAACCGGTTTATCCCATTAAAAACACATTTATGCTTGTTTTTATGGCTGTTTTCCCTGCGAACCGACCCGGAGACCGCTGTTCACTTGGGGTTCGCAGTTATATTATGAGTGGCCCTTCGAGGTCGATACTGGGTTTGGCCCCAACGTGTTCTACGCGCCTGCGCCATTCGTCTCCCAGGTAATAATACCGCAGACTATCTTTCTCTGGGTCGATGATTCCCTCCAATTTGATTTGTAATTGTTTCAACAGCGCCGGGTCGATAATGCATTCGAATACTGAATTTTGTACCCGTTGGCCATAATTTTGGCATTGTTTGGCAACCTGGCGAAGTCTTTTCTGTCCCGCTGCGGTTTCGGTGTTTACATCGTAAGTAATGAGAACCATCATGGCACGGCTCCTAATTCCAAAAGAACGGTGGGTACGCATCCAGGTCTCCCCGGAGATAGCGGGCCAACAATAAGGCCTGTACGTAGGGCACCAGGCCGAAGGGGATCTTCTCCCGCAAGTAGGGGTGGATGATCTCTTCTTGCTTCCTTGCCTGCCATAGTTTTAGCACACATTTTCTGGTTTCGTCGTCCATCAAGATCCCACCGCTCTCTTTCTGGTGGAAACCCTGGCCGGTGATTTGTTTGCGGTTGATCAATGTTAGCGCCAGACGGTCGGCGAAGACCGGGCGCAATTCTTCCATCAAATCCAACGCCAGGGATGGGCGTCCAGGCCGGTCCTGATGTAAGAAACCGACGTAGGGATCCAGTCCCACGGTCTCTAAAGCAGAGGATACGTCGTGCATCAGCAGGGTATACAGGAAGGAGAGCAAGGCATTTAAATTGTCCAACGGTGGGCGGCGGGAACGTTCTTTGAAAAAGAAGGCATCGTGCTGGTGCAAGATCAATTGGTCGAATACGCCGAAATACAATTTGGCCGCGCTGCCTTCGAAGCCCATCAGGTCTGCGACCGTCGTGCAATTGTTGAGGGCGCGCATGAGCTCCTTGAGCGCATCCGAAACCCGGCGTAAGGCCTCGACATCAACCACCAGGCTGTGGTCGCGTATGGCCCGCTCGATCACTTTGCGGCTGTTGCCGATCTTGGCTGCCAGGAAAGACGCGGCGATGCCAACGCTTTCGTTCTCTTCGGAAATGAAGTACTGTTTTTTGCGCAGCAATACGTTCCCTTTTACCCTCCCGGTCACCCTGGCCAGGAAATATCCGTTGGGGGTTAGAAAACATAAACCAATGTTGTGTTCTGCACAGGCGCCCATCAGGCCGGGACTGGCCCCAGGGTAACCAAAATAGACGATGTTTTCGAGATTGTGTAGGGGCATACGCATGGCAACGTGCTCATCTTTTTTGATGAGCACGTTTTCACCATCCAGGGCCAGGTAAGCATCGGGTGTGGTGACGTAAAGTACATTTAATAATTTTCTCATTCAATCCCCCTCGATGTGGTTTTGAATGTACCTGGATGCAGGCATTCCATTGTCCTGTAGCGCCGGCAGACAGATGTCTTGCAGCGAGCAAGAACGGCAGGCTTTGGAGGGTTTCACACGCGGGGTATGCCCGCGCTCGAAATAGGAATGCATTTCTACGGACAACTCTTGGACCAGGGAGCGCAGTTCCTGGTTTAAATCGACCACCACCCGGCGACGGGTCTGGCCATAAAACAGGTAGGCGTTGGGGATGTCCAGGGCCAGCATCTCTTCCAGGCACATGGCCTGGGCGCACAGCTGGACTTCATCGCTTTTGTCCTGTTTTTCTGAGCCGCGTTTGTATTCCACCGGCGCAGCCAGGTAGCGACCCTGCCTGCCGGGTAAATTCACCCCCTGCGGAGATGGGGTGAATTCCACCACGTCGCAGACGCCATACAACCCCAGGCGGTAAGAGGCAACCGGCATGGACCGGGCAGAGATCACCCCATTGCGCACTTCTGCAAAAAGGGGCTGGTCTGCCCGGGTATGCAGCTGCCGGCCTTCGACGGTGAGCACGTTTTCCTGCCATTGGCGTTCGACATGGATCAGCGCCCATTGCCGCCGGCAGAAACAAAAGTGTTGGATGCCCGAAAGCGCCAACAGCTCGTCGGGCCGGTACTCGGCTTTCATATCTTCTCGATCAAGGT
>JAAZNB010000044.1 GCA_012798515.1 Chloroflexota bacterium | reverse complement strand
GGGCGTACCCCTGTCGGGGCACTTTGGAAGCCCGACCTGCTGAAAAAAGGGCGTACCCCTATCGGGGCACTTTGGAAGCCCGACCTGCTGAAAAAAGGGCATACCCCTATCGGGGTACTTTGGAAGCCCGACCTGTTGAAATAAAAGCTCTCGTAGGGTGCGTTGGCAACGCACCTCTTCCTCGGCCTATACGGTTTCATCGCTCTGGTGGTGCCGGCGGGGGGTGCGCTTTTCTTTTTGCAGAGCAGGCTTCCACGCCTGCTCTGGAGATTTACCGGGAGGGCGGCCATGGAATGGGGTCTGGCGAGAGGAGACCGCTCACCAGGCAGGAGCGGCTCTCTGCCTGCGAGGGCCCCTTCATCCACTTTGAACGGTCGGGCATGGAAGCCCGACCTGCTGAAAAATGGGACGGTCGGGCGCACCTCATGGCCCACACGGGCGCCTGACGGGCGGTGAAAGACCCTTCAGAAACGAGAGCGCCTGCCAGGCTGAACTTCTGCCTGGCAGGCGCCTGTAGAACCGCCCTCCCTAGTGCGGGTGTTTTTATAGGCTTACGAAGCGGCGCGGGTTTGTAACAGCTGGACCAGGGGGTCGACAAACAGGTTGTCGAAGCCCATACTCATGCCGCCGCCAAAGCCACCCCGCCCGCCGGGGCCGCCATTCCCGCCTTCCTGCGGGGTACCCTGGGGGCCGTCACCGGCCTGGGGCGTGCCGTCGAAGGCGGGAGCGCCTTCCGGCGGGGTGCCCTGGACATCCGGGCCGCCGGCCGGCGGCATGCCCGCACCGTCTCCCTCCTGGCGCTGGGGCATCTCGATGCCCAGGTCGCTCAGCAGGCTCTGCATGTCTTCCGTGTTCAGCTCGGTAGCCTCGATGGCGGCCATCTGCTCGCCGGTCATGACTTCTTCGATCTGGGCGTAGACGGCGCTCAATTCCTCGTCTACCTGAGAGCGCCCGGGAGCGCCGTCTTGCCCGGCCGGCATGGCGCTCGGGTCGGGCGTGGCGCCCTCTTGCGGTGCGGCGTCCTGGCCGCCCATGAACCCATCCCCGCGCTCGGCGTAGAAGGTTTGTACCTGCTGCCAGAGAGGCAGCAGTTGGGCGGCCTGTTCGGCGGTCACGGCCAGGTCACTGCCCTCCAGCTGGAGGGTGCCGTAGGCCAGTTTGCTTTCTACCGGGATCTGCATCTCTCCCGGCTGGCCGTCATGGTTGGGCGCCGGGACGCCGGGCTGGCCGGCATCATCCGTCGCCGGCGCTGCGGTGGCCTGGGGGACGGCCTCTGTGACGCCGGCCTGGGCCGCCTGTGCGGCCGGTGCGCTGGCGCAGGCCGCCAGGGTCAATACCAGGGTAAAGATCAGGAGAAATTGAGGTATTCTCTTCATTTGCATGGCTTCCTTTAGACGTTTTGGATCTCAAGATCAACGCCAACGATACCAGGCAAATATTCAGGATTGGTTCAGGAGGGCTTTAGTATTTCTTTAAAAGCGGATGGTAGGGCGTTTAAAACCGAAAACCTCCGCCGGAGGGCGGAGGTCTGGGTGACGAACCAAATTTACCGGTCTTATTTCGTGGGTTCCTTCTGGAACTTGCCTTCCACGGTCTTGGAGGCCACACCGGTGTGGACGGGGATGCGTTTGGGCTTGACCTCTTCCGTCTTGGGCAGGTGCAGGGTCAAGATACCGGCTTCGTAGGCCGCCTCGATCTGGTCCGCCTGGATGCGATTGGGCAGGCTGATCGTGCGGGTGAAGCGCCCAAAGCGGCGTTCGCGCAGGTGGTAACGGTTCTCGTCTACGTCCTGGTCCGACTTGACTTCACCTTTGATGGTGAGCGTGTTGTTGGTGACGGTCACGTCGATGTGATCCGGGTCGATTCCAGGAATCGAGGCTTTGACCACGTATTCGTCTTCGTTCTCGATGACATCCAGGGGTAAGCCGTACGAGCCCGCGTAGGCCGGCGGCCAGTCTTCACCGAAGTTTTCCCAGAAGCGATCCATCATGTTTTGCAAATCTCGCACTTCGCGTCCTGAACCCCAACGAGTTAGCATAGTCATAATCAATCACCTCCACAACAAGATTTTTTCCGGCCGGTTGAGTTTCACCGGCTGTCTTTCTTTACAAACAGAACTATAATCCCCGCCTGTCAAAAACGGATTAGAGATGTATATAAAGCGTATAAGAATCGGGGGAGAGGGTTACGGCTGTGGGGCCGCGCGGGCCTGGAGGAAGAAGGCCACCACGTGTTGGTCGAACGCCGCCGCGCCGGCGGAGAGATATTGCCCGTGGCCGGCGCCGGGGACCACCCACAGTGTGGCCGAGGGGCCGGCGGCAGCCTGCCGGCGGCCGCGGGTGCGCTCTACCTCCGCCTCGCCGTGGACCAGCAGCACCGGGCGCGGGGCGATATCCGCCAGGGCCTGGATGGGCCGCACCTGCCCGGGCCAGCGGCCGCTCAACAGGCGATACCACAGCGCCACGGCGCGCTGCACCTGCCACTGCACCGAGAGCGGCGCGGCCGGGACGGCGGTCATCTCGTCGTACAGGTCGGCGTAGTTGCCCTCGGCTACCACGGCGCGGATCTCGTCCTGCTGTGCGGCGCCCAGCAGGACAGCCGCCCCGCCCACCGAGAAGCCCAGCGCGCCCACCCAGTCCACGCCCGGTTGGTCCTGGGCGAAGGCCAGCATGGCAGCCAGCTCCTGGGTCTCCTGCGCTCCCAGGCCGGAGGCCTGCCCGGCGCAGGTGCGGCTCTCCAGGGTCAACACGCCGAAGCCGCGGGCGGCCAGCCGGCGCGCCTGGGGCAGCATGGCGTCCCGCCCGGCGCCCAGGCCGCCCAGCAGCAGCACCACGGCGCCATCCTGCGGGGGGCGCCACCAGCCGCGCAGCGCCAGCCCGGGGGCAACCGGCAGGGTCACCGCCTCGAACCCTTCCGCCTGTGAGGCGGAGGGCGTGCAGCCGGGGTGCAGCAGGCGCCAGGTGTACACCCCGCTGGCGCCGGCCAGCAGCGCCAACCAGGCGGCCGCCAGGGCCAGCGCCAGGCGCAGGCAGAAACGGAGCCAGGAGAAAGAAGGGGAAGGGGACACGGCAGCCGGCCGCGGGGGTCAGTCGATCCAGCCGTCCGGCTCGATGTGCACGTAGGCCCGGTCGACCTCGGGCAGCTCTTGCAGCTTCTCGGCCACCGAATCGGAGATGGCGTGGGCCTCGTTGAGGGTCATCTGCCCGTCCACGTTGATGTGCAGGTCGACCACCAGCTGCGGGCCGACGTACTCGCTCATCATGTGGTGCACGTGCTGCACGCCCGGCACGCTGGCGGCCATGGTCACGATCTGCTGGCGCAGCTCGGGCGAGGCCCCGGCCCCGGTGAGGAAGCCCAGGTTCTCGATGGCAGCCCGCGCCGCGGCGCGGAAGATCCAGGCGGCCACCAGCAGGCCGGCCACCGGGTCGGCCAGGGGGTGGATGAGGTGCGAGCCGTACACGCCGGCCACGGCGGCGATGGAGGTCAGCACGTCGGACAGGTTGTCCTGGGCCGTGGTGGCCAGGGTGGGACTGTTGAGCACCTGGGACAGGCGGCGGATGTACACAAACATGCCGCCCTTGACCGCCGCAGAGCTGAGCAGCACCAGGGTGGGCAGCAGGGGCGCCACCACGATGCCGCCGGTCTGGAAGCGCTCGATGGCGGTGTGCACGGCCTCGTAGCCGGCAAAGCCCATCGAAAACGACACGGCCAGGCCGACCAGCGGCTCGAAGCGGCTGTGTCCCTGGGGATGGGACAGGTCGGGCGGGCGTTGAGCCATCCACAGGCCCAGCACCATCAGCAGGGAATACAGCACGTCGGAGGCAGAATTGGCTGCGTCGGCGTAGAGGGCCGCACTACCGGAATAATAGGCCACCAGGCCCTTACTGATAGCCAGGACGAGGTTGCCCACGATGGTGATGGCCAGGGCCTTATGGTACAAACGGTCCTGGTCGGGTCGAGGGGTATAGTTGCGGATCCAGCGCATGCTCGCTTGCCTTTCAGCCGCTCCGTGGGGGAAAAGTGAGCTGCGGAGGGCTGTGTAGGATAATTTTATCATTTCCTGTCGGAGTTGGCGGTTTACATTTGGTTTTCGATCATCGAATGAACCCCGCCTGGCCTCCCGGTCCACCGGGAAAAACAAGGCGCCCGCGGGGGATGGAGATCGCAATTAAAGACGCAAAAAATCCCCGGCCGGGCAGATGCTGGTAAAATTAGGCAGCACATTCCTGTGGGTAAAGGTGTCTGTTTTGCATTCCCTTTCGATTCGAACTCGCATTGCCGCATCTTTTGTGGGTGCGCTGGTCCTGGGGGCCGTCGTGGCCCTGCTCAGCGCACCGGCGGCTTTTGGCCCCGGCTGGCTGGCCGCGGGGCTGCTGTTGTGGCCGGCCCTGTTGGCCTTGTTGAGCGCCTGGCAGTGGGCCGGGGGCGGGCGCATGCTGGCCTGGCTGGTGGCGCTGGCTTTCGTGCTGCGCCTGGGCGGCGGGATCGCCTTCAGCCTGGCGCTGCCCGTGTACGGCTACGACGAAGAGGTGCAGAAGGCCGGCTACCTGTATTACGACGCCTACATGCGCGACGGCGATGCCTGGGAGCTGGCTTCTTCCGACGAGCCCCTCTTGGCCAGCTTCAGCCAGGAGATCACCACCGACCAGTACGGCGGGCTGCTTTCGATCAGCGCCCTGGTGTACCGTTACCTCTCTCCCGACGCCCACCGGCCCTTCCTCATCCTCATCCTGGGCGCTTTTGTGTATGCCCTGGGGGTGCCGTTCTTCTGGCAGGCCGTGCGCCGGCGCTGGAACCTGGCCCTGGCCAACCTGGCGGCCTGGATCCTGGTGCTCTACCCGGACGCCATCCTGTACAGCTCTTCGCAGATGCGCGAGCCGTTTCTCATCGGCCTGGCCTGTATCGCCTTCTGGGGCGTGCTGGCCTGGGGCCGGCAGCGCCGGGGGGCCATCCTGGCCATGGCCGGCGGCCTGGCCCTGATGCTGCTGATCTCCTCGCGCGTGGCCGTGGCCGTGTTTGGCGTGCTGGCGGTGTGGTTCTGGTTCGAACACCTGGCGCCGCGCTCCGGCCGTCTGCGCCTGTTGGGCTGGGCGGCCCTGGCGCTGGGCGCCGTGGCCCTGCTGGCCTTCAGCTGGGAATGGCTGCGCAGCTCCTCGCAGTGGGACCTGCTGGTCACCGAGCGCAGCTCGGGCCGCGTGCAGTACTCCCTGGGCGAGATCGGCGACCTGGCCGGCATGGTGCGCATTCCTTTCATCGTCGGCTACGGCCTGGCGCAGCCGGTGCTGCCGGCCTCCATCGCCGACCCGGCCATCCCGCTGTGGAAATTCATCGCCATTTTCCGCTCCGCCGGCTGGTATCTGCTGGCGCCGTTCCTGCTGTACAGCGTCTTTACGGTGTTCAAGGCGCCTCCGCAGGACCGCAAGGTGCTGCTGTGGCTGGCCGGTTTCGTGCTGGTGTGGCTGGTGGTGTCTTCGGCCCGGGCCGGGGGCGACCAGTGGGACAATCCCCGCTACCGCACGCTGTTCATCCCCTGGCTGGCCCTGCTGGCCGGGTGGGGCATCCGCCGGGCGCTGGAGACGCGTGACTTCTGGCTGGCGCGCTGGCTGGTGGTGGAGGCCATCTTCCTGGGCTTCTTCACCCACTGGTACTTCAGCCGCTATTTCAACGCCTGGGCCCGCCTGCCGTTCTGGGAGAACGTGCTGTGGATCCTGGGCCTGAGCGCCCTGGTACTGGCCAGCGGCTGGGCCTGGGACCTGTACCGCGCCCGCCGCAACCGCGGCGCTCACCCGGGTTGAGCGCGGTTTATTCAAGGAACCGACCACGATGAAAACTGGTGCGCCTTCTTCCTTTGCCACGGCCCTGCAGCGGGTGACTGCCGCGCGCGGGGCGGCGGAGGTCGTGGCGCTGCTGGGCGGGCTGGCCTACCTGGCCCAGTCGCTGTACTATGCCCACGCCGACATGGTCAGCATGGACGAGGGCACTTACCTGACCAAGGGCCTGTTGTTTGCCACCGGCGTTTACCGCCCCTTCCAGGACTACGGCCCGTGGACCAACAAGATGCCCCTGGCCTTCCTGGTCCCGGGCTGGGCCGAGGCCGTGTTTGGCCCCGGGCTGCGCACCGGGCGCTACCTGTCGGTGCTGCTGGGGGTGCTCTTGCTGCTGGCCCTGTGGCTGGCGGCGCGGCGCCTGGCCGGGCGCGGGCCGGCGGCGGCCGTGGTGTGGGCCATGGCCCTCAACCCGGGCAACGTGATGCTCTACAGCCTGGCCATCAGCCAGGTGCAGGTGGCCTGCCTGCTGGCCTGGTCGCTGTACCTGGTGTTGGGCGACGGGCGCCGCCTGTGGCAGCTGGTGCTGGGCAGCCTGCTGGCCATGGCCACCGTGTTGACGCGCCAGAACATGGCCCCGGCCGTGGCGTTGGTGCTGGCCTACATCTGGTGGCAGCACGGCGGGCGCGCCTTTCTGTGGTCCACCGGGGCGGCGGCGATCTTGTTCGTCCTGCCCCACGCCCTCTACTGGCCCAACATCCTGGCCATCTGGGCTCCCTGGCTGCCCGCCAGCCTGACGCCCTTCCTCAGCGCCTGGCGGCCGGTGCTCAATGCCGCCTCGGTTTCGGTGCAGCACTTCGACTGGATCACGCGCCTGTACGTGTTCTGGGAGGGCATGCGCTGGAACTTCTTCGCCCTGGCGGGGGCCGTGCTGACCTGGATCCTGTGGCCGCGGCGCCGCGAGTGGCAGTCGCCGGTCCATTTCCGGGCGGCGGTCTTCCTCTCGGTGCTGCTGGTGACCCTGACGGCCATGCACCTGTGGGCGGCCATCGGGCAGGAGTACTGCGTGTACTGCTACACGGTGTACCTGCCCTTCTTCAGCCTGGCCGGCGTGCTGCTGGTGGCCGTGTCCTTCCGTTCCTGGGTGCGGCGGCCCGGCTTCCTGCGCCAGGCGCTGGCAGCCCTGGCCGTGCTGATCCTGGGGGTGGGCATCGGCTTCGGCGCCCAGCAGGCCCTGGACGAGCCGCTGCTCAACCTGCCCATCCCGCGCACGCGCAACCTGCGCATCCTGCCCGGCACCAACGAGCTGTGGCGCTCGCTGTCCAACAAATTTGGCTGGAGCTACGAGTTCCAGCAGCAGGTCCTGCCCACCGCGGCCGGGCTGCTCTTCGCCGTGGGGCTGCTGGCGCTGTGCCTGGCCTATTTCCTGCTGCGGCGTAAGGCCCGCCTCCAGTGGGGTGCGGCCGTCTCGGCCTTGCTGGCCTTCTTCCTCCTGGGCAGCCTGCTGGCGCCGACCCCGGTCTTCAGCGGCAGCAGCCTGCCCAACGACTGCGGCCTGGACGTCATCGCCAGCCACGAAGCGGCCGGGGCCCACCTGGCCCAACTCATCCCGCCCGGTTCGCGGGTCTACTGGCAGAACGATCTCTCGCCCGCCCCGCTGCTGTACATCCCCGGGGCGCAGATCTACCCGCCCCAGCTCAACCACTGGTACAGCTACCTGCAGGGCGGCGACCCCGACCAGTTGCTGAAACTGGGCTATTGGAACGAAATCCTGGCCGCTCGCTGGCAGCAAGAAGCCGATTTTTTGCTGGTGGCCGACCAGTATGTGGATAGTTTTTATGCCAACCAGAGTCTCATGGGGGACTTCGATGAACTGGCGCCTAGCCCGCCGGTCTTGCCTTGCGAGAGCCGGTCCGTCATCCATATCTTCCGGAGAGTAAAATGAACCTCTCGGTCGTTGTACCGGTATTTAACGAACAAGAAAATTTGCCCTTGCTGTACCAGGCGGTGATCACCGCGCTGCAGCCCCTGGATGCGCAGTGGGAGCTGATCCTGGTGGACGACGGCAGTCGTGACGACAGCTTAAAAGTGATGGAAGAGATCGCCGCCGCCGACCCACAGCACGTGCGCCTGGTGGGCCTGCGGCGCAACTTCGGCCAGACGGCGGCCATCGCGGCCGGCATCGACCACGCCTGCGGCGAGATCATCGTCTTGATGGACGCCGACCTGCAGAACGACCCGGCCGACATCCCCATGCTGCTGGAAAAGATCGAAGAGGGCTACGACGTGGTCAGCGGCTGGCGCATCCGCCGCCAGGACACCTTCGTCACGCGCACGCTGCCCTCCCACATGGCCAACTGGCTGATCTCCATAGTGACCGGCGTACACCTGCACGACTACGGCTGCACGCTCAAGGCTTACCGCCGGGAGGTCATCACCGGCTTCCGCCTGTACGGTGAGATGCACCGCTTCATCCCCGTCTACGCCGATTCGGTGGGGGCGCGGCTGATCGAGGTGCCCGTGCAGCACCACCCGCGTAAATTCGGCAAGGCCAAGTATGGCCTGGAACGCACCATCAAGGTCATGCTCGACCTGGTGACGGTCAAGTTCCTCAGCAGTTACGGCAACAAGCCCATCTACCTGTTCGGTGGGGCGGGCAGCGCCCTGATCGGGATCAGCGGCATCACCCTGCTGGTGTTGTTCGTGCGCCGCGTGTTTTTCGGCATCTCGGTGATGGAATCGCCCCTGTTCCAGATGGCCACCATGGTCGCCATCCTGGGCTTCCAGTCCATCCTCATGGGCCTGATTGCCGAGCTGCAAGTGCGCACCTACCACGAATCACAGGGCAAGCCCACCTACACCGTGCGTAAGCTGGTCAACGTGCAGCCGCAGAACGGCCACAACCACGACCTGGGGCTGTCTTCCCGGCGCGAGGACTGATGCGTATCCTGGTTTTAATCCACGAATACCCGCCGGTCGGCGGCGGGGGTGGCCGGGTGGCCCAGGATATCTGCCACGGGCTGGCCGGCCGCGGCCACGAGCTGCTGGTGCTGACCGCCCGCTGTGACGACCTGCCGGCCCGCGAGGTGCAGGACGGGGTGACCGTGCTGCGCCTGGACTCCGGGCGGCGGGAGGCCTTCCGCGCCGATCTGCGCGCCATGGGCGGCTACGTGCTGCGCACGCTGTGGGAGGGGCCGGGGCTGCTGCGCAACTGGAAGCCGGACGTGATCCACGTGCACTTTGCCGTGCCGGCCGGGGCGGCCGCCCTGGGCCTGTCGCGGCTGAGCGGCGTGCCTTACGTGCTCACCGCCCACCTGGGCGACGTGCCCGGGGGCGTGCCGGAGAAGACCGGTAAGTGGTTCCGATTGATCTATCCCTTTACCCCGCCCATCTGGCGCGGCGCAGCCCGGGTGGTGGCGGTGAGTGAGTTTACCCGCTCGCTGGCCGGGCGGCATTATCCCGTGCCGGTGGAGGTGATCTACAACGGCGTCGATCTGCAACAGCTCGACCCGGGCGAGATTCGTCTCAACGACCCGCCGCAGGTGGTGTTTGCCGGGCGCTTCATGGCCCAGAAGAATCCGCTGCAGGTGGTGCGCAGCCTGGCCGAGCTGCGCGCTTTGCCCTGGCAGGCGGTCTTGCTGGGCGACGGGCCCCTGCGCGGCGCGGTGGAGGCCGAGGTGGCCCGCTGCGGCCTGGGCGAGCGCATCCGCCTGCCGGGCTGGGTCACGCCCGAAGCCGTGCTGGACTATTACCGGCGCAGTGACGTGTTGTTCCTGCCCTCGCTGTCTGAGGGGCTGCCGGTGGTGGGGGTGCAGGCCATGGCCATGGGCCTGGCGCTGGTGCTCAGCCGGGTGGGGGGCTCGGTGGACCTGGTGCAGGGCGAGGAGAACGGGGCGCTGGTGGAGAGCGGTGATGCGGCCGGTTTCACCGCCGCCCTGGGGGCCTTGCTGGGCGATCCGCCGCGCTTGCTGGCGGCCCGCCAGGCCAGCCGCCGCCTGGCGCAGCGCTTCGATTTGCAGACGGTGGTGCAGGCTTACGAAGATATTTTCCGTTCCGTCGCCGCGTAGACCGGGGCGGTTGGGT
>JAAZNB010000043.1 GCA_012798515.1 Chloroflexota bacterium | reverse complement strand
TCTTGGCTCGCAAACTGGATGGCAATCCAGGCCCCATGTCTTTGTGGCGCGGTCTCCAACGCCTTTCCGATATTGCCGATGCTTGGTTGGTGTTTCATGATGCTTAACTTGTGGGTAAAGATAAGCCTTGAGGGCGGGGACTTAGGGGTGGGTGATAGCAAATCTCATAGAACAAGTGTTTTGATGCAATTGCCCTGCAAAATGGCCCAGGGGTCCCCCCAGGCGATCTACGCCCTGGAGAACCCCCGGCCCAGTGCATGCAGATCCTCTACAACCCGAAAGGCGCAAAACGGAAGGACTGGCTGATGTCGTAGGGCGTTTCCTGGTACACGTAATAATTGATCCAGTTGGCAAACAACAGGTTGGCGTGGCTGCGCCAGCGGACGACGGGTGGCCGGGTGGGGTCGTCTTCCGGGAAATAGTTGCGCGGCACGGCAATGGGCAGACCGGCGTTACGATCGCGATCGTATTCTTTCTTGAGCGTCAGAGGGTCGTATTCAGAATGCCCGGTCACAAACACCTGCCGGCCATCCCGGCTGGCGACGATGTAAACCCCGGCCTCTTCCGACTCGGCCAGAATCTTAAGCTGCGGCACCCGTTCCACGTCAGAGCGCCGGGTTTCGGTATGGCGAGAGTGGGGTGCGTAGAACACATCGTCGAAGCCGCGTAACAGTCTCACGTTCTTCTCGAGGATGTGGTGGGGAAAAACGCCGAATTGTTTGGCCGGCAAAGGATATTTCGGGACGCCAAATTGGTGATACAGTGCTGCCTGGGCCCCCCAACAGATGTAGAACAGTGAGAAAACATTGCTGAACCCCCAGGCCATGATATCCTGTAACTCACTCCAGTAATCCACCTGCTCGAACTCCAGGTGCTCTACCGGCGCGCCGGTAAGTATCAAGGCGTCGAATTTCCGGTGCTGGATCTGGTCGAAGGTCTGGTAAAAAGTCAACAAATGCTCTTCGGGCGTGTTCTTGCTGTGATGAGTGCCCGTGCGCATCAGCGTGACTTCCACCTGTAAAGCCGTGTTGCCCAGCAGGCGCAGCAGCTGCGTCTCGGTCGTAATCTTGGTCGGCATCAGGTTCAATATGGCAATTTGCAATGGGCGAATATCCTGGTGGATGGCGCGGTCCTCATCCATCACAAAGATGTTCTCATTTTGCAGAACCTGTTTAGCCGGTAACTGGTCCGGTATCTTGATTGGCATACAACCTCCTTGTTTTCAATTCCTCGATGCGTTCGCCGATAGAAAAGAGCCCGGGAGCGATTTCCCGAGCTCTTTTCTCAGGTGCTGCCCCACACTTTCTTGTGAGGAGCACACACCGGAATTACGGTGGCACAGACGGACCGGCTGGACTAACGCAGCTTTCCACGTGCCCTGGCTCCCCATCCTGGGAACAGGCACATGCCCATGTGCATAATCTTCTTTTGCGCCGTCAAAACGACCATCATCCGTCCTTTTCAAGCAGGATAGGGTATTTATCCCATTTTGTCAAGCGCCAATTTCCTGCTTAATACCAACCCCCTTGACACCCCGCCAGTTCGGCGTACAATATAACTCTGTGACCGATATGTAATAATGGTCACAGAAGGAGGTTGTATGCCGAAAGCTTTTTCACCGCAAGAGCGGGCCCTTATCAACCAACGCCTGCTGGAGCAGGGGTACCGGTTTTTCTCTACCTACGGTCTCAAGAAGACCAGCGTCGAAGAGCTGGCCCGGTCTGTGGGAATTTCCAAGGCCGCCTTTTACCTCTTCTTCGCTTCCAAAGAAGCTCTCTTTATGGATGTGGTCGAACAGGCAGAAGTCAACTACCGCAAGGTCGTCCTGGCTTCCCTGGACGAACCGGGGCCCAACCCCCGGGTGCGCCTGGTAGCCCTCCTTGAGCGGGCCATGACCCACTGGAAGGCGGAACCGGTTCTGCAGATCTTTACCGGCGGCGAGTATAACCTCCTCATCAGCAGGCTCCCACCCGAAAAGGTGGCCGAACACCTGCAAAGTGACGCAGAGTTTGTTCACGTCCTGGTGGAACGCTGCCGGGAAACCGGCATCCTCATCCAGGCTCAACCGGAAGAAATTGGCCAGTTGTTATACGCCCTTTTCTTCACCTTTTTACATGCGGATGACCTGGGCCCGGAAGGTTTCTCGGGTGGGATCCGTATCCTGCTCGAATTGGTGGCCGCTTACTGCCTGGGTGAGATCACCCTCCAGTCGGTTACACCGCTGATCTCTTCCGTGGATCCTTTGAAAGTGCTAAAGAATGAAACTGTCGATTGAAACCGAAAACCTGACCAAGCATTATGGAAACGTATTGGCCGTCGATCATCTCTCTCTGCGTGTCAACGAAGGAGAAATCTACGCTTTCCTGGGCCTGAACGGCGCCGGGAAGACCACCACGATCCGCATGCTGCTGGGTATGATCCAGCCCACCGCCGGCTCAGCCCGCGTGCTGGGCGTTCCCATCCACCTGGGCAGCCATGAGCCGTGGCGCTCGGTGGGCTACCTGGTGGAAACGCCCCATGCCTATCCGGAGCTGACCGTCATCGAAAACCTGGAGGTGGCGCGTCGCCTGCATCCCGGTACGCCGGCGAAAGCCGTGGAGAACATCATCGAGCGCCTGTCGCTGGGTGAGTATGCCCACCGGCGCGCCGGCAACCTGTCACTGGGAAATGCACAACGTCTGGGGCTGGCCAAAGCCCTGCTGCATACCCCTCGCCTGCTCCTGCTGGATGAGCCCGCCAATGGGCTGGACCCGGCCGGCATCGTCGAGATCCGCCAACTTTTACTGGATCTCACTCGTGAGCAGGGCGTGACCGTCTTTATGTCCAGCCATATCCTGGCTGAGGTCTCCCGCCTGGCGCAGCGCATCGGCATTATCCATCAGGGGCGCCTGATCCAGGAGCTAAACGTCGAGGAGCTGGAGCGCAATCGCCGGCGGCGGTTGCTCCTGCATACCCGCGATACCCAGGCAGCCAGCCTGGCCCTGGCCGCCGCCGGCCGTCCGGCCGGGTTGACCCCCGATGGCTCCCTGGAGCTAAAAGAGGCCCGGGACATCGCAGGCAGTGACGAGATCGCCAGTCTACTGGTGCGAGCCGGCGCTCCGCCCACCCGCATGGCCGTCGAGGAAGAAGACCTGGAGCAGTATTTCCTGCGCCTGGTCAGTGTCAATGGGGAGGTGACCCATGAATAACATGATTACAATGACTCGTATCGAATTGTTGAAAGCCGTACGTTCCAAAGTGCCGCTGCTGACGGCTGCGGTCTTTCTGCTCATCAACCTGGCCATGGCCTTGATGATGTTTGTCCTCAAAGATCCGGAACTTGCCCGCCGCCTGGGCATCATCAGTATGAAAGCCCAACTCACCGGTGGTTCTGCGGACTGGCCCACCTACCTGGGTATGATATCGATGGTCGTTGCTCTGGCCGGTTTGATCTTTTTTAGCATGATCTGTAGCTGGGTCTTCGGTCGCGAGTTCGCCGATGGGACGCTGAAAGATTGGCTGGCGGTGCCCGTCTCTCGTTCCACTGTACTGTTGGCCAAATTCATCACGGTCAGCATCTGGGCAGTTGCCCTGGTGATCCAATTGATCGTGATCAGCCTGCCCCTGGGCGAGTGGATCGGGTTGCAGCAGAACACTTCCGCAGTGATTCTGGCCGGCCTGGGGCGCATGTTAATCAGTGCTGGATTGACGATCTTATTGATCTTCCCCTTCGCCTTTTTTGCCGGCCTGGGCCGCGGTTACCTGCTCCCGGTGGGAGTGGCCATACTGACCCTGATCGCTTCCCAGGTACTGGCCACCATGGGCTGGGGTGAGGTCTTCCCCTGGGCCATCCCCGGCATGTACGCCGACTTCAGCGGGACCGGGTTCGTGTTGACCCCATCCATGGTCTGGATCGTCATCCTCACCGGCCTGGCCGGCATCGGCATCACCCTGCTCTGGTACCAAAAAGCCGACCAGAGCCGTTAATCGCCAGATGCTATCATCGCCTTCTACCCCAGGGGCTGTCTGGAAATTTCAGACAGCCCCTGGTTATTTCCCAGGCCAAAGATCAGGGGGAAAGGAAAAGCGTTTTGAAGGCTCTGCGCCGGACAGTTCTCCATACCAGGAATATTATTATAAAATCTATATTATTAGTACATTTTTGATTCGCATATCGCTATAATAGTAAAACATCGAGTTGTCTACATCCAAGCATCCGGACCGTATGGGCGCCTGGGGCTTTCCAGGGACGCCCGCGAGATTTACGACGCAAGGAGCAGTCAATGAGTCAGGTCCCCCACAGCAAGAAGTCGCCCAGAATATCCCCAGAGGATCAAAAAGCCATTCAAACATATTGGGTCGTATACGAAGCTCACATGGTAGAAATCCAGGATGAGTTGGCTCACCTGGCAGAGTTCCCCGAATACGCCCGTTTCGTGCAATCTACCACCCCTGAGCAGCTTATCGAGCGCCAACGCACCAGTCGTGAGAACCAGCACAAGGCCATCTTTGAAGGAGATTGGGGGCCCTACCTGGGTTACCTTCACCAGATGGGGGCCGCATACGCCAATGCCGGTCTAACCTTTTCTGCCTGGTTTGGGATCATTGGCCCGATCCGCAAGCTCATGCTGCCGCTCCTGATCGAGGCTTATAAAACAGACCAGGAGCGCCTGCTGGAGGCCATCAAAGGCATGGGATTCTTCATCGACCTGGCCATGGGGGAAATCGGCGACGCTTACCTGGAAACCAAGCAGGACATCATCCGTCACCAACAGGACGCCATCCGCGAACTATCCACGCCGGTCCTGCAGCTACGGGACGGCTTGCTTATCCTGCCCCTGATTGGGGTGTTGGATTCTTTCCGCGCCAACCAGGTCACCCAGCACCTTCTGCATGCCATACGCGACCGGCGCGCCCGGGTGGTGGTCATCGACATCACCGGGGTGCCCACGGTAGACAGCGCGGTGGCCAACCACCTCATCCAGACTGTGGATGCCTCCCGCCTGATGGGTACCGAAACCATCATCACCGGCTTGTCGGCAGACATTGCCCAGACCCTGGTACGCCTGGGCGTCGACCTGACCAAGTTGAATACCAAGGGGGATTTGCAGCACGGAGTCGATACGGCCCTCCGGCTCATTCATTACAAAACGGTACGCATCCGGGAGGAACCGGCCACTTATGATCCAATGGATGAGGGCAACGAATGAGAGTACCCATCCTTAAACTCAACAAAGTGCTCATTGCCATGATCCAGGATGCCCTGACGGACGCCGACTTGTTCAAGCTGCAAAGCGACCTCGCCGAACAAGTCGGGCGTTACCGCGCCCTGGGTGTGGTGATCGACGTGACGGCCCTGGATATCATGGATTCCTTCAGTACCCGTACCCTGCGCGACATTGCCTATACCACGCAGCTGCGCGGAGCCAGGATGGTGATCGTTGGTATCCAACCCGACGTTGCCTTTTCCATGATCCAGTTGGGCTTGCGCCTGGAAGGGGTGGCCACGGCTTTGGACCTGGAAGATGGGCTGGCATATCTTGAAGATCAGTTCAAGAAAAGCGAGAATCACCAGTGACCGGCGAAATCCACATCCCTATTCATTCCGATTCCGACATTGTTACCGCCAGGCAAAAGGGGCGCGCCATGGCAACTGAAACAGGATTCTCGGGAAGTGATTCAACCATGATCGCCACGGCGATCTCCGAGGTCGCGCGGAACATTGTCACCTACGCTCAAAAAGGGGAAGTGATCCTTAGCGTAGCCAACCTGGACAATAAATACTGCCTCATCGTCGAGGCCCGCGACGAAGGTCCTGGGATCGCCAATATCCAGCTTGCCTTGCAGGATGGTTACTCCACCAGCGGCAGCCTTGGCCTGGGTTTGCCTGGAGCGCGCCGCCTGATGGATGAATTCGAGATCCAATCCGAGATCGGAAGGGGTACGACGATCGTCATGAAAAAATGGAAACATTAAATCCACAACGTCCCCTGGAATGGACGGCCCTATCCCGAACTTATCCTGGCCAAAGCCTGTGTGGAGACCAATACCTGGTTGCTGCTCGACCCGACGGGATGCTGGCCGCTGTAGTTGACGGGTTAGGACATGGAGACGGGGCCAACCAGGCCTCTCTTCTGGCGATCGCCACCCTTCAAGCCAATCTGGATAAAGACGTCTTACAACTGACCCGGCTGTGCCATACCGCCCTGTCGGGTACCCGCGGGGTCGTCATGGATCTGGCCGCCATAGACGCCCACGCCGGAAAGTTAAGCTGGATCGGCGTCGGCAACGTAGAAGCGGTGCTGGTACGCAGCGGGAAAATTTACCCGCGACCCTACGAGCGCGTCATTCAACGCAGCGGCGTGGTCGGGTACCAGATTCCCGTGTTGAAAGAATCATCCCTCCCCATTGACATAGGGGATTTGCTGATCATGACCACGGACGGGATCCACGCGAACTTCACCGAGATGTTATCCGGCCAGGCAGGGAATTCCACCCATCAAATTGCCCACAACATCCTTGACCGGTATGGCAAGGAAAACGACGATGCACTCGTACTGGTGGCACGCTATACAGGAACAAATCTATGACCGATATCCCAGACCAACGCCTGGATCTTTACGCTTCCGTTCTGGAAGACTATTTAAATGGTGGGGGAGAAATATCACTCGATCAGGCTTACGAAATTGGCCGTGCATCCATCGAAGAACGGTTAAGCATCCTCGAGATGACCAATCTGCACCAGCAAGCGTTGGAAATTATCCTCAACCGGTTGCCCAGGAAAGACAGTAGTCTCAGGCGCATCAAGATGGCGTCCGTCTTCCTCGACGAAGTGCTGGCGCCGTACGAAATGACCCAACGGGGTTACCGCGAGACGGTCAACCAGCTCAAACACTTGAACGAGACCCTGGAAGAACGCGTCCAGCAACGCACCGCTGAACTACAAGCAGAGATCATCGAACGGAAAAGAGGCGAAGAAACTATTCAACGGCAGCTGGCCGATTTGGAAGCCATGGCCGAAGTCTCCACTGCGCTGCGCGTGACCCAGACTCTGGACGAGATGCTGGCCAAATTGATCGACACGGTCCTGGCTGTCATCCACGTGGACGGCGGGCAGGTTTGGCTATACGACACCTCCACGGACGAACTCTACGTGATGGTTTCCCGGGGGACAGAGCTTCCTCCCCGGCTGAAAAGAGACAATTTTTACGCCGGCCACCTGTTCAACACCCGTGAAGTCTTCATCTCGCACGAATTGGCCACCGACCAGGCCATTCCTGAGAATCTGCGCGCCGGGTTTTCACCCGGCTACGGGGGCGCCAGCGCCCCGATCCTGGCCGGGGACGAATTTATCGGCATCCTGTCAGTAGATACCCGCCTGCCACGGCAGATTACGCTGGACGATGCCCGCTTCTTGCATACCGTCACCGAAATGGCCGGGAACGCCATCAAACGCATGCTCCTCCACGAACAGACCGAGCAGCGTCTACAGCGCATTACCGCACTGCGGCGGATCGATATGGCCATCACTTCGAGCCTGGATCTGAACCTGACCCTTGATACCCTCCTGGTGCAGGTTACCGACCAGCTGGGCGTGGATGCAGCCGCCATCCTGCTGCTGGCCGCCAATGAGCTCAAATTTGCAGCCGGGCGTGGGTTCCACCTGCATGGGATCCAAAAATCACGCCTGTCCATCCACGAAAGCCCGATGAGTCAGGTGGTCCTGGAGCAACGGGTGGTCCACATTCCCGATCTACACCAGGACGCCGCGCGCATCGCCCGTCTAACTTTCCTGTCCGGGGAATCCTTCAATGCTTATTATGCCGTCCCCCTCCTCGCCAAGGGACAGGTCAACGGTGTCCTGGAAGTGTTCCACCGTTCTGCCCTGCATCCTGATCCCGAATGGATCAATTTTCTCGAGGCTCTCGCCGGGCAGGCAGCCATCGCCGTCGACAATGCCACCCTATTCAACGACTTGCAGCGTTCTAACCTGGAACTGACCCTGGCCTATGACGCTACCATCGAAGGCTGGTCTAAAGCGCTGGACCTGCGCGACAAGGAAACCGAAGGCCATACCCAACGGGTCACCGAATTGACTTTGCGTCTGGCGCGCATGATGGGCATCAGCGAACCGGCTATGGTCCACATCCGCCGTGGCGCCTTGCTGCACGACATCGGCAAAATGGGCATTCCCGATGCGATCTTACTCAAACAGGGGCCGCTCACAGAGGACGAGTGGGTCATCATGCACAAACACCCCACTTACGCTTTCGAAATGCTGTATCCCATCCAATACCTGCGACCGGCGCTGGATATCCCTTATTGTCACCACGAGTGGTGGAATGGAAATGGCTACCCCCGCGGTCTGGCCGGTGAACAGATTCCCCTGGCAGCACGGGTGTTCACGGTGGTAGATGTCTGGGACGCCCTGACCAGCAACCGGCCTTACCGTCCGGCCTGGACGGGCACCGAGACGCTCGAATATATCTTGAGCCGCAATGGCACGCAGTTCCAACCCGAGATCGTAGAATTCTTCCAGACCATGGTCCAGGAAGGAATCTAGCCTCCCGGCAGCGCACCGCTCCAGCCCGCATTCTGGAGAGGCCGGAGCAGCATGTTTACACCCGCTAAATTGATCTTTAACAAAAATGATGTACAATGGTATAGATTTACTGATAGAATGGTCAATTTTTATTAATACCTGTTATCAGGTGGAGGTTTCAAATGACAGAACAGTTCACTACCCCCGGCATTGAGAGCAGCAACGACGATCGCCTTTGGGCACTTCTGGCTTATATTTTCACGCCTGTCATACCCATTATTATCTTATTGATGGAGGACAAGAAAAACCGGCCATTTCTTCGCGCGCACAATATGCAAGCCCTTATCTTGGGAGTAGTTTTGTGGGTGATCAACTTCGCACTTAGTTTTATCCTGGTGGGATTGTGTACTTCGTTGCTCACCATTGGACTGGTAATCTTTTATGGCCTCAAGGCTTATCGGGGAGAAGTCTTCGAAATTCCGGTCGTCACCAACCTGGTGCGCAGCCAGGGTTGGGCATAACCGGTCCCCTGTCGTTATTCCTATGAAGCCTGCCTCACGGCAGGCTTCATAATACCTGAAACTCGGGAGGGAAAATCATGTCCGAAACACCCTATCAGAACGTTACACCGCCACCCCAGGCGCCGCTCTCGCCGGCGGACGAGCGTACCTGGGCCATGTTGGCTCATCTCAGCGTGCTCATCAACCTGGTCACCGGGTTCCTCGGGCCGGTCGCCGCGCTCATCATCTACCTGGTCTTCAAAGATCGCTCGCGTTACGTGGCTTACCAATCCATGCAGGCTTTCCTGTTGCAATTGATCGTTTGGGTGGGCGGGGGCCTGCTCACGGGCATCGCCTGGACGATCACCGGCGTTCTCTCGGCAGTGATCATCGGCATCTGCCTGATCCCCTTTGCCATCTTGATCAGTGCGCTCCCCCTGGGGGCCATCGTCTACGGCATCGTTGGCGCTGTGCAGACCAACCAGGGTCAGGATTTCAAATACTGGATGATCGGCGATTGGGTCCGTTCTACGTTGACAGGTTGATCTCCGGTTCCTCCTCATAAAACTGGCGCTGGTACAGGTCGGCATAGAGACCGTTCTGGCCCATCAATTCTTCGTGCGTCCCCCGTTCGACGATGCGGCCATTCTGGATGACCAGCACCAGCTCGGCATTCCGAATAGTCGAAAGACGATGGGCAATCACAAAACTGGTGCGGTCCTTTAATAACTTTGCCAGCGCCCGCTGGATCAACACCTCTGTGCGGGTGTCGATACTGGCCGTGGCTTCGTCCAGGATCAAGATACGTGGATCCGCCAGGACGGCCCGGGCAATCGAAACCAGCTGGCGCTGGCCCTGGCTGAGTAATTTCCCCCGTTCTCCCACATCCGTCTGGTACCCTTCCGGTAACCCCAGGATGAATTCGTGGGCATTGGCCACTTTGGCCGCTGCGATGACTTCTTCATCACTGGCATCCAGCCTGCCATAACGGATGTTCTCCATCAACGTACCTGAAAACAAGAAAGGGTCCTGGGTAACGATGCCCATCTGGGCTCGCACACTACGTTGTTTCCAGGCCCGTACGTCGATACCATCGATCATGACCCGCCCGCGACTTACGTCGTACAGTCGTGGGATCAGGCTCACCAGGGTCGTTTTCCCCGCACCGGTCGGGCCAACGACGGCAACTGTTTTCCCTGCTCCGGCCGTGAACGTAACGTCTTCCAGGACCGGTTCGCCGTCTTCGTATTCGAAGTAGACCTCCTCGAACGTCACCTGGCCGGCGAAGCGCGGCGCCTCCTTTGCCCCAGGCTGGTCCAGGAGGGCCGGTTGCACGGCCAGTAAATCGTAGACGCGTTCGGCCGCCGCAAAGGCCGATTGCGCCAGGGTCCACATCTGGGCCACGGTTTGCAAGGGGCGGAAG
>JAAZNB010000430.1 GCA_012798515.1 Chloroflexota bacterium | reverse complement strand
TGCGCCAGTCCTGGAGGCGCACGCGGTTGAGGACCAACCCGTCGACGCGCTGGCTTTGCACCCAGCGATGGTACTGGCTTTCTTCTTGTTCACTGTCCGGTGGGCAAGACGATATGGTCAGGTCGTACTGCTGTTGAGCCGTTTCATCGCACAGCCCGGCCAGAAAATCCGAGTAAAAAGGATCGCTAAACTGGGGGGCATGCGTGGGCAAGATGTAGCCAATGGCGTCGGTGCGCTTGCGGCGCAGCTGGCGGGCGGCGTAGCTCGGTTCATAGCCCATCTCTTTGGCCTCCTGGACGACGCGCTGGCGCGTCTCTTCGGCTACGTCACGGTAACCATCCAGTGCGCGTGAGACCGTGGTGATGGAAAGATTTAATTTCTCAGCCAGTTCCCGGATGGTGATCGGCACGTTCCCTCGCTTCCATGCTGTTCGATTCTCGTGCGCTCATTGGTGCGGGTTGATGGTCGTATCCGTCTCAAGAGCCATTCGATCCTTTATTCTACAGCCTAAATCGACAGGGCGAATATAACTGATGCCGGCTGGCCATTCCCGATGACATTCATCCCCATCGCAAGGAACCGCCAGGGCGTTTGTCACCCCCGGTGGGGGCGGTCTTTCTGCACCAGGGTCGGTGGACAAATGGTTTACCGGCCGGTAGGGCGTGTATAGACACATCCTCGTAAAGTCATCCATGGATACCCAAGTGGTTTAAATATACTCCAAAACGTTTTGGTATAATAGATCTGAATTCGAGACGGGGATGACGACACGCACTCCCTGTACTCGAGGAGATGGATATCGAGCGTTTTACCGGATAGGTCAGAAAAGGGGTGCGAGCAATGCCGCCGGCCGGGAGTATGTGACCGGCCGCGAATATTAATCCGTAGATAGACCGACAACCTGACGTACATTTTTGGTGTCTGACGTTACAGTTTGGTGCATACCCGCGTTGTGCAGCATTCCGGGTAAGGCAGACCATTCGAGCGAACACATGTGAGGGAGCGTAATTGGCGAAAATAGATCGTAAAAGGTAATATGCAGAGTGGGAAAGTCCTTGCTGCTTTCCCCTCGGGCTGAATAGTTACCCGAAAAGACCGCAAAGGATTGGATAAGGCCTGAACCATGATACGAAACCAGTTTATTGAGCGCATCAACCAGAATACGACGGCGGCAATCAGCCGTTTTTGGTCGTCTGAAACGGCCGTTATGGTCACTTTTGCCATTCTGGTTGGTGTGGGCACCGGATTGGGCACCATTGCCTTTGTGCGTATGATCGGTTTTATGACCCACCTGTTCTTCGGCGGAGGGCTGTTTGGCGTAGCGCCATATGGGCTGTTTATCGTCTTGCTACCGGTGATCGGCGGCCTGATTGTGGGCCCGTTGATCTATTACATCGCCCCGGAGGCCAAAGGGCATGGCGTGCCCGAAGTGTTGACTGCTATCGCGACCCATGGCGGGCGGATCCGCCCGATCGTGGTGCTGGTCAAAGCGCTGGGCTCGGCAATCACGATTGGATCGGGCGGCTCGGTAGGGCGTGAGGGCCCCATCGTGCAGATTGGCGCCGCCCTGGGGTCTACGATCGGGCAGGTGTTCAAAATGAATGAACGGCGTATCATCACCCTGGTAGCCAGCGGTGCTGCCGCCGGGATTGCAGCAACCTTCAATGCGCCTATCGCCGGCGTGATGTTCGCCGTGGAGATTCTGCTGGGTGATTTTGGCATCCAGAATCTGAGTACCCTGGTGGTTTCGGCGGTGACGGCCAGTGTGGTCAGCCGGGCCGTGCTGGGCAGTTCCCCGGCTTTCAGCGTGCCGGCCTATGCCATGAACAGTAACTGGGAATTGTTGATGTACCTGGGCCTGGGGATCGTGGGCGGCCTGGGAGCCACGCTGTTCGTCAAAACTCTTTACTTCGCGGAAGACCTGTTCGATAACTGGAAATTTCCACCCTATCTCAAACCGGCCGTCGGTGGTTTGGGCCTGGGGCTGGTGGGGTACTTCCTGCCCCAGGTGTTTGGCACCGGGTTCGAGACCATCGGCGACGTGTTGGCCGGCAGGGTGGGACTGGCCATTTTACTCTTGCTCATCCTGGGTAAGATCCTGGCCATGGCGCTGACCCTGGGCTCGGGGGCATCCGGCGGTGTGTTTGCCCCGGCGCTATTTACCGGGGCGGTGTTGGGAGGGGCCTATGGCCAGGTGATGCAGATGGCATTCCCCGGTGTGCCCGCTCCAAGTGGGGCGTACGCCATGGTGGGCATGGCGGCCGTTTTCGCCGGCGCGGCCAGGGCGCCGATCACAGCCATTCTCATCCTGTTCGAGATGACGCAGGATTACCGCATCATCCTGCCGCTGATGTTCGCCACTGTGGTCAGCACAGTGCTGGCCAATTGGATGGAGCCGGAGAGCGTGTATACCCTCAAGTTGAAGCTGCGCGGTATCGACCTGCAGCGGCGGCGTAACCTCAACGTATTGGGCAGCATCCGCGTGCGGGATGCCATGACGCCCAAATCAGCCATCATCACCATCCCTATGGACGCTTCGCTGGAGGAGGTCTCCCAGCTGTTCCAGAGCACCGGCCACCACGGTTTTATCGTGGTCGATGAGCGGGACGAATTGTATGGGGTGGTGACCCTGTCGGACCTGGAGCGCGCCCTGCACGCCCAGGAAATGGAAGGTACGGCCGGCGAGATTTGTACCCGCAACGTGATCACTGTTTGTCCGGACGAGTCTTTGGACGAAGCCCTGCGCCAATTTGGTTCGCTGGATGTAGGGCGCATCCCGGTGGTGGAACGCGCCAATTCACGCTGCGTCGTGGGAATGCTGCGACGGGGAGACATCGTACACGCCCTGTCGAACGCCCTGGTCGAGGCTCAGAAGGTATCCAGCCACATGAACCGCCTGCGTATGGAAAATACCATCCGGGCCGAATTGACAGAGATGTTTATCACCAACGATGATTACGCCAACGGCAAGCGACTGAGCGAGATCCCGCTACTCCCGGACTGCGTAATCGTCTCCGTGCAGCGGGGCAAGAAAGTCATCGTGCCGCGCGGGTACACACAGCTGCTGGTGGGCGACCGGGTAATTGCACTGGTGGGCAACGGGGAGATCGGGGAATTCAAACAGGCTCTCCGCGAAGGGCCCCCACC
>JAAZNB010000429.1 GCA_012798515.1 Chloroflexota bacterium | reverse complement strand
CTGGAATGGGTGGCGGACGAGTGGGAAGTGGATCTGCCGGTGGACGTCCAGGGGGCCGATACCCTGGTGGTGTTCAGCTCGATCGAGGTGATGAAGTTTCCCGAAAACCTGGCCGCTATCGCCAAGATCTTGAACGCGGCCGGCGAGAAATGGACCCTCAGCACCAAGGGGCGCGAAGTAGTGAACTTTGGTTTTTACGAAGGCAGCCCGGAGCGTACCAAAATGTTTGCTCAACGCGTCTTCGACGCGGCTGTGGAACTGGGCGTGAAGAAGATTGTGGTAACCGAGTGCGGGCACGCCTACGACGCCTTGCGGTGGAGTTCGTACAACTTCATGGAAGTACCGCCCGGGGTCGAGATCACCCATATCGTGGGGCTGATGGGGGAGTACGTACGCAGCGGACGCATCAAGCTGAAAGCCGGCGCCTTCGACGACGGCCCGCTGACCTTCCACGACGCCTGCAAGATCCAGCGGCGCGGCGGTCACATCCAGGAGCCGCGCCAGATCCTTAACATCCTGGCCCCCAATTCCTTCAAAGAAATGACGCCCAACCGCGAAGAGAGCATTTGTTGCGGTGGCGGGGGCGGCGTGATCGCTATCAAAGAGGCCGACCCGATTCGCTATGCCACGTTTGAGCTGAAGATCGACCAGCTACGTAAGGCGGGAGCCAAGACGGTGGTGATGAGTTGCTCGAACTGCCGTTTGCAGTTTACAGACTGTGTTCAGCATTTCAACCTGGACATCAAGATCAATGGGCTGAGCCAGATGGTTGCCGATGCGCTAGAGGAGTAGGAGGTGCCTTATGCCAGCATTTACCATTACTCCGGTTGAGAAAGGTATTCTTCGCTGCCATCATACCGCCACTTTTTCTCACGAAGACGTACGGACCCTGGCCGGGTTCTTACACGATTACCGGGGAAAACTGCTCGTCGACTTGCGGGATACGTCGGGTGAGGAATGTATGCGCAATCTCAAGCAGTTCCGGCCGATGATGCCCACCACGGCGATCTTCGGAGCAAATATCGATGCGGCCCTCCTCGAAATCTCGGAGAGCTATTACACCCACGAAGTCCGTTCTTTTGAGACGGAAGAAGAAGCGCTCACCTGGCTTCGTAACCAATAGGAGGAATCTATGGCCCAACGGATCGTAATCGACCCAATTACTCGTATCGAAGGCCATCTACGCATCGAAGCCGCGCTGGATGGGAACAACGCCGTGACGCAAGCCTATTCGTCCGGTACGATGGTGCGCGGTATCGAAATCATCCTACGCGGGCGCGACCCGCGGGAGGCCTGGGCTTTTGCCCAGCGCGCGTGTGGCGTGTGCACTACCGTGCATTCCTTTGCTTCCATTCGTTCGGTGGAAGACGCCCTTGGCATCCAGATCCCCAAAACAGCCAACCTGATCCGCAACTTGATGATCGCCCAGCAGTACGTGCACGATCACGTGATGCATTTCTATCACCTGCACGCCCTGGATTGGGTGGACGTGGTCTCCAGCTTGAACGCCGACCCGGCCGAGACGTCGCTGATCCAACAAAAGATTTCTCCCTGGCCCAACTCCTCCCCGGCTTATTTCGCCGGCGTGCAGAGCAAAGTCCAGGAGATCGTGGACAGTGGGCAGCTCTCCATCTTTGCCAATGCTTACTGGGGCCACCCGGCCTACAAACTGCCGCCGGAGATCAATTTGTTGGCCGTGGCGCACTTTCTGGAGGCGCTCGACTGGCAGAAGGACGCGGTCAAGATCCACACCATCTTTGGCGGCAAGAACCCGCACCCCAATTTTGTAGTCGGCGGGGTGCCCATGCCCATCGACCTGAACAGCGATACGGCCCTCAACGCGGAGCGGCTGTCGATTATCAGCGACTCGATCGACAAGATGATCGCTTTCGTCGACCAGGTTTACCTGCCTGATCTGCTGGCCATTGCACCCTATTACCTGGAATATGGCGGGCTGGGCGAGGGATTGGGCAACTTCCTTACCTGGGGTGAATTCCCCGGCGAGGACAACCGGGACACCTCACAATTCCTGGTGCCGCGGGCGGTGATCCTCAACCGCGACCTCAGCCACATCGAGGAGCCGGACCCGCGCGATTT
>JAAZNB010000428.1 GCA_012798515.1 Chloroflexota bacterium | reverse complement strand
TCAGGGGGGTCTGGTTGGTTTGCATGGTATTTCTGGATACTGCCGTAATTTGCACTGGAAGGCGCTGGCAATCGGGTAATTATATCAGCAGGCGCGCGTGGAAAGGCGGCAATTTCCCGGCCACACCCGCTCCGTACGCCGGGGGTGCGTTGGCAACGCATCGCTTCCCCGGGATATGCGTGCCCCATGGCCAACACGGGCGCCTGGACAGCGGTGAAAGAGCACCCCCTCCTGCACCTCCCCCATTTTTCAAAAACAAAAATGGGGGAGGGAAAGACCTGCCTGGCGTAGGTCGGCTAGAGCGATTTGGCCAGGTGCGCCGGCTCCAGGCGGATGAGAAATGGCCCGGCACCCCGGCCACGGCGCGCCGGGAGCGAAAGCCGACTTCCTCCATCCCACCCGGAGGATCGATATCCACCGCGCCGCTTCCTCGGGATATGCGCACCCCATGGCCAAACACAGGCGCCTGGCGGGCGGTGAAAGAGCACCCCCTCCTGCACCTCCCCCATTTTTCAAAAACAAAAATAGGGGAGGGAAAGACCGCGTCCCGGCTGGCCGCACCCGCGCCGTACGCCGGGGGTGCGTTGCCAACGCACCGCTTCCTCGGGATATGCGCGCCCCATGGCCACCACGGGCGCCGGGCCGGCGGTGAAAGAGGACCCCCGGCCGCAGAGCGGCCCCAGGAGGTGCATCCGCAGAGCGAATGCACCAGGAAAGGGGTGCGCCTTGCCTGCTGGGATACCATCATCGACGGTGAACGGTCGGGCGTACCCCTAGCGGGGCACTTTGGAAGCCCGACCTGCTGAATAAAAAGCACCGCGCCGCTCCCTCGGGATATGCGTGCCCCATGGCCAACACGGGCGCCGGGCCGGCGGTGAAAGAGCACCCCCTCCTGCACCTCCCCCATTTTTCAAAAACAAAAATGGGGGAGGGAAAGACCGCGTCCCGGCCGGCCACACTCGCGCCGTACGCCGGGGGTGCGTTGGCACCGCGCCGCTTCCCCGGGATATGCGCACCCCATGGCCAACACGGGCGCCTGGACGGCGGTGAAAGAGCACCCCCTCCTGCACCTCCCCCATTTTTCAAAAACAAAAATGGGGGAGGGAAAGACGGCGGCATCCCGGGCGGCGCGTTAAACGGGCGAGCCGCCCGGGGGAGGCGGGCGGCTCTACAGAAAGGAGTATCACAACGAAGGTGTCCCGTTGTCGAAATGGGTAACCCGGTCACGGAAAAGAAGAAACGCTGTTCTCCATTACCGCGAAGGGGGGAGGGCGTTTTTGGGGTCAGCAACCTGAAAAACGCACCCTCCCGGAAATCGCAACCCTGCTCTAGATCAACAAATAAGGATTCTCGAGGGCGTCCTTCAGGTCGGTGAGGAAACGAGCCGCCTGGGCGCCGTCGTTGATGCGATGATCGACCGCCAGGGTGACCTTCATCAGCGGGCGGATGTCCACCTGGCCGTTCACCACCAGCGGGGTATCCACCATCTTGCCCACCGCCAGGATGGCGGCCTCGGGCGGGTTGATGATGGCGGTAAAGGATTCGATGCCAAACATGCCCAGGTTGGAGATGGAGAACGTGCTGCCGCTCATCTCGGACGGCTCCAGGCGCTTGGCGCGGGCCGCTTCGAGCAGGCGGGCCATCTCGGTGACCATGCCGCTCAGGTCGCGTTCCTGGGCCGAGCGCACCACCGGCACGATGAGGTAATCCTCCAGGGCGGTGGCGATGCCCAGGTGCACGTCTTGCCACTGGACGATCTCGTCGCCGTTGAGCGAGCTGTTCAGGCCGGGGTGGCGGCCCAACAGGCGGGCCACCGCCGTGGCGATAATGGCCGTGTACGACACCTTGTGGCCGGTGGCCTGCTGGATGATGGGCAGGACTTTCTCGCGCAGGCGCACCGTCTCGGTCATGTCCACCGTGACCGTCTCGTAAATGTGGGGGATGGTACTATAGCTATACGAAAGGCGCTGGGCGATGATGGCGCGCGGGCCGCGCAGGGGGATGCGCTGGCGCACCCGGGCGTTGGGCAGGGGCACCTGCAAGGACGGCGCCGGGACCGGGGCGGCCAGCGCCGCCGCCATGGCAGGCGCAGGCGCGGCCGGGGCCTGTTCGGCCGCCCGCAGCAGGTCGGCCTTGTAAATGCGACCGCGCGGGCCACTGCCCTGCACGGCGTCCAGGTCGATGCCCATCTCTTTGGCCAGCTTGCGCGCCACCGGGGTGGCGCGGGTCAGGTGATCTTCTTCCTTGTGGCTGCCATTGGACGAAGGGGCCGCGGGAGCCGGCGCAGGCGGGGCGGATTCCACCGCCGGCCGGGGGGCGGCCGGGGCCACAGGGGCCGGCGCGGCCGGGGCGCTTTCGCCCGGCTGGAGCACGTAGCCGATCACCTGGGTCACCGGGATGACGTCGTTGGGTTTGGCGCGGATGCCGCCCAGTACGCCGGTCTCCGGCGATTCCACCTCGATGGCAGCCTTGTCCGTCTGCACCACGAAGATCGGTTCGCCCTTCTGGACCGGGTCGCCTTCCTGCTTGAGCCATTCCATAAAGGTGCCGGTCTCCATGACCATATCGACCTTGGGCATGATGATCTCGGTAGCCATGCTCTACCTCCCTTCCGTCGCCAGGGTGCGCGCTTTAGCGACGATGTCTTCCACCTGCGGTGTGGCGGCGCGTTCCAGGTTGCGGTTGTAAGGGATGGGGGCGTTCTTGCCGGCCAGGCGCAGGATGGGGGCGTCCAGGCGATCGAAGGCTTCGCTCTCCGCCACCACGGCGGCCAGCTCGCCGCCGAAGCCGCCCGTGACCGGCGCCTCGTGGACGATGAGCACCCGCCCGGTCTTGGTCACCGATTGCACGATGGTCTCGGTGTCCAGCGGCTTGAGCGAGCGCAGATCGACCACTTCCACGTCGATGTCCTCTTTGGCCAGCTGCTCGGCGGCTTCCAGGCAGCGCAGGGTCATGTTGGAATAGGTCAGGATGGTCAGGTCGCTGCCCTGGCGTTTGACGTCGGCCTTCCCCAGGGGAATGGTGTACAGGTCCTCGGGCACCTGGCCCTTGGTGCGGTAGAGCAGCTTGTGCTCCATGAAGATCACCGGGTTGTTGTCGCGGATGGCGGTCAGCAGCAGGCCTTTGGCGTCGTAGGGGGTGGCCGGGGCCACTACCTTGATGCCGGGCACGCCCACGAACCAGTTCTCCAGCGACTGGCTGTGCTGGGCGGCGGCGCCGGTGCCGGAACCGGCCGGGGCGCGCACCACCAGCGGCACACTGGCCTTGCCGCCAAACATGAAGCGGATCTTGGCCGCCTGGTTGACCAGCTGGTTCATGGAGATGGTCAGGAAGTCCATGAACATGATCTCCATGATGGGGCGCATGCCCATCAGCGCCGAGCCGGTGGCCGTACCGGCGATGGCAGCTTCGGAAATGGGGGTGTCTCGAATACGCTCCGGGCCGAACTCTTCGAGCATTCCTTTGGTGACGCCAAACGCGCCGCCATATACACCAATGTCTTCACCGAGGATAAAGACATCCGGGTCACGGCGCATTTCCTGCGTCATGGCTTCTCGAACAGCCTCCAGATACGTAATCTCGCGCGTGGTAATTGTGCTGGTCATGGCGCGTACACCTCGTCTTCGATATTTTCAGGATTGGGCTCAGGCATGGTGGCCGCCTGTTCCGCCGCATCGGCGATGGCCTTCTTGGCCTGCGCGTCGATGGTTTTGATTTCATCTTCGCTGAGCAGCTTGGCTTCCAACAGGGTATCGACGAAGCGCTGGATGGGGTCGAACTTCTGCCACTCGGCAATTTCTTCCGGGGTGCGGTAGAGGTTGCGGTCACTCTTGGAATGGCCGCGCCAGCGGTAGGTCAGGTTCTCGACCAGGTAGGGCCCGTGCCCGGCGCGCGTGTACTGGATGGCCTCACGCACCTGGTTGTACACGGCCAGCACGTCGTTGCCATCCACGGTGACGCCGGGGATATTGTACGAAGCGGCCCGGTCGGCCACGTGGTGCACTTTCATCACCTTCTCGATGGCCATGGACATGCCGTACTGGTTGTTGTCGCAGATGAACACCACCGGCAGGTCCCACACCGAGGCCAGGTTGAGGGCCTCGTGGAACTCGCCTTCGTTGTTGGCGCCGTCGCCAAAGAAGCACAACAGCACCCGGTCGGACTTGCGCATCTTCAACGCCAGGGCAATGCCCACCGCGGTGGGCAGGCCGGCGCCAACGATGCCGGTCGCGCCCAGGTTGCCGCCGGCGACGTCGGCGATGTGCATCGAACCGCCCCGTCCACGGCAGTAACCGGGATCTTTACCGATAAATTCCGCCATCATCAGGGTGATGTCGGCGCCTTTGGCAATGGTGTGACCGTGACCGCGGTGATGGTGGATAATGAGGTCGTCTTCACGGATGGCAGCAATACTACCGACCGGGGAGGCTTCCATACCAATGGACAGATGCATGGTACCGTGTACCAGACCTCGAATGTAGAGCGCCTCGGCGTTCTCTTCGAAATAACGGGTCAGGTACATTTTTTCCAGCATCCAACTCAATTTTTCGCGCGGCAGGGATTTGAGCAGCTGCCGTTTGACCTTCTCGTCCAGGCAAAATTCGCATTGGACTTCAGAGATAGAAGTGGGCATAATCGGACTCCGGCTCTAGTAAGAAATTTCACGATACCGATTTTTATTGTACTCCAACTCGCCCCGAATTGCAATTAATTTAACCACTCGAAATAATTATCATTTGTGCAAGTTTTCCCCCTGCCGTACGCCCCAGGCCCGGGACAACAAAAAAGGGCGCCGGCGGATGGTGTCACGCCGTGCCCTGGATCGATTTTGTTTTGCCGGAGAGGCTGTGGACCGCGCCCTACCGGCCGGCCGTGTCCGCCGGCTCGGCGGCGAGCATCTCGCCCTGGTAGATCTCCAACACCCGCAAGGCGGTGACTTCGTCGGTGATGATGGTCTTGAGATAGCCGCCCTTCAACCCGGCGGCAATCGGCCAGGCCTTTTCCACGCCGGTGGCCACGCCGATGGTGAGAGGGATGGAGCGCAGGTCCTCCAGCTCGATGCCGATGACGCGCTGCTCGTACTCGGGGGCGGAGGCCTGGCCGCGCTTGTTGAGCACGTGGGCCAGGATCTCCCCGACGCTGTCGCGCTTTTCGATCAGGTCTTGCAGGTTCTCGGAGGCCAGCGAGGTGAACTGGAAATAGCTGGAGGTGCCCGGGTAGATGGTGCCCACGCCCAGCAGGGCGATCTGCGCCTGGCGGGCCATGTCGAGCACTTCTTTGACGTGGCGCAGGTTGCACAGCGCCTCACGCTCTTCGGGGGTGTCTACGAAGGCCGGGGCGTGCAGCTGGTAGGCCTGCCCGCCCAGCTGTTTGGCCAGCTCGGCCGTCAGGTTGTTCACGTCGGTGAAATGGCGCCCCTGGGTGCCGCCCAGGGCCGGGACGACCTGCACGTCGAAGGGCTGGCCGGGGGAGACGGACTGGATCAGGGTGGCCAGGGCGCGCCCGCCGCCCACGCACAGGGTGTCGCCATCGTGCAGGTGCTCCAGCAGGTAATCGGCGGCGGCCTTGCCCACCAGCTGCAAGATGGAGCTGGGGTTGTCGGCCAGCTGTGGGATGACGATGGCCTGCTGCACCCCGGTGACGGTCTGGATCTTGTGTTCCAGGTCGAAGAGGTGCTCGAACGGCGTGTGGATGGTGATCTCCACCATGCCCTGGCTGCGCGCCTGTTTCAACAGGCGGTTGACCTTGGCGGTCGAGAGGCCCAGCTCTCGCCCGATTTCGGCCTGATTTTTATTCTCTACGTAATACAGCGTCAGGATTCGGCTGATCAAACGTGCATTTTCGTAGTCATTGAACAACGCACTCATGGGATCCCCTTCTTCTCTCGCACTTTTCCCTGGTAAAACCGATCCGACCCCAATAAAACCGACAGGCGAACTGTGGGGATCATCATTCTACGGCGGGGATACGTTACACGATACGCAAACAATATCAAAAATGAAAAATTATGTCAATGGATTTGACAAAATCAGATTATTAAACGGACCGTTTTGGTGACTTAAGACACAGCCCCCGGCGCCGCTCCGCCCCGACTTAAAAAAGCCTCACGGGCAGTATGGCCCGTGAGGTTGTTCCCAGGGGAATGACCGCGCTAAGGGGTACGGTCTTTCTTGAGCTTGCGGTCCAGGCGTTGGCGTTCCTTCTCCTCCATCCGTTTGCGCAGGGCGTAGAGCACGGCCCCGTTCCACAATTCGCGGGCCAGCTCGGCGGGCAGCGCCGGTAACTGATCTGGCGCAATTCCCTGCGCCTGTAGATATTCCTCAATGAATGTTCGCTCGTTGGTGGGCTGAGGTTGGGTATGGACGTTGAAATCACTGTGGATCACGTCCTGAGGTCCATACATAGCACACCTCCCCCCCTGATTTTTATTCTAT
>JAAZNB010000042.1 GCA_012798515.1 Chloroflexota bacterium | reverse complement strand
CGACCTGTGAAAAGGCGAACCCGTTTTCCAGGCATACAAAACTACCTTCCTCGGACAGATGGAAGATGACAACACAGGAGCAAAGCGATGGAAATCAATTTCAATAATACCTTTTCCGGGCAGAAGCAGCCAGAAGAAAAGCATGAGAAAGTCATCATCCTGGGGTCTGGCCCTGCCGGTCTATCGGCTGCGCTCTATGCGGCTCGGGCGGAACTGGCGCCCCTGGTCATTACCGGCACCGAATTGGGTGGGCAGGCTTCGTTGACCTTCCTCATCGAAAATTATCCCGGGTTCCCGGATGGAATTGGCGGCACCGACCTGGGACAGGTATTCCAGAAGCAGGCCGAAAAATTTGGGGCAAAATTCGACTACGATTACGTGGTCTCGGTGGATTTGAGCCAGCGGCCGTTCCAGGTGAACACGTACAATACGCATTATCAGGCAGATGTCGTCATCATTGCTACCGGCGCCAGCCCCAACCACCTGGGCATCCCCGGGGAGAGCGAGTTTACCGGCAAGGGGGTGTCGTATTGCGCCACGTGTGACGGCTGGTTCTTCAAGGAAAAACACCTGATCGTGGTGGGCGGCGGAGATAGCGCACTGGAAGAGGGCCTCTTCCTGACGCGGTACGCTTCCAAGGTGGAGATCGTCCACCGCCGTGACGAGCTGCGAGCAGGGGCCATCTTGCAGCGCCGGGCGATGGAGAACGAGAAGATCCACTTTACCTGGAACACAACTGTAGCGGAAGTCATGGGCAATGGCAGCGGCATCGTGGAAGCGGTGCGACTCAAGGATACCCAGACGCAGGAGGAGCGCCTCGTGCCCGCGGACGGCGTGTTTATCTTCATCGGCCATACGCCCAATACGTCGATTTTTCACGACCAGCTCAAGATGAGCCCGGCCGGTTACATCGAAGTGGACGATTTAATGGCCACCAGCGTGCCGGGCGTGTTTGCGGCCGGCGAAGCGGCCGACCCACATTTTCGTCAGGTGGTCACCTCGGCGGGAATGGGCGCCGCCGCGGCCATCTCGGCCACCCGATACCTGGAAGAGCACGCCGGTTGAGCGAGTGGATATTAACAAAAAAGGCGCCGGGTACTTTTCCGGCGTCTTTTTAATTTCAAGGATGGGCGATGCTATGGGCTGGGTGTGGTAGCTGCGCCCGAGGCGCTGCCTCCAGACCAGCTGAAGACTCTCGGCTCGCTGGCCGTACCGGCGGTGGCCCAGATCGCTTCGCCGTCTTTATCCGTACCGGTCTGCCGCATAGGCACGACGTACCAACGGATGATGTGCGGCTCGCTGGCCGTGGGTTGGAAATCCCTCGGCAGGATGTATTTCGTATCAGTCACGTAGTCTACCAGCTTGCGCCCGGTGCCTTCGGTCACGTCTTCGACCGTCACCATGTAGGTTTCGTTCTCGCGCAGGGTGCCGACGGATGACCACTGTAAGGTGATGGTCTCGTTGGAGGACACGAACGAAGCGCCATCGGCCGGCAGCAGCAGGTTCGGCGCCAGGTAGGGCGGCGGCACAGTTGGCGTAGCCGTCTCTCCAGCAGGTGGCAGGCGCTGGCAAAGCGGGATGATCAGGTCCTGTCCCGAATAGACCACGTCACCGGTGAGCCCATTATATTCTTTGATCGAATCCATGCTGACGTTGAAGTTGCCGGCAATACCCGAGAGGGTGTCGTTTTCGGTGACGGTGTAATTGTACTTTTCGCAGGCTGCATCGGTCGCCTCAGCGCCACTCAGGGTAGAGGTGGGCATCGGTGAAGCCGTGGGAGTTGGCTGGGGAATTTGTAACTTCTGTCCTACCGAGAGGACCCCGCAGTCAGCCGGAAGGTTGTTCAGCAGTACGATGCTTTGCAGGGAGACGTTGAAGAATAAAGCAATGCCGTTGCAGGTGTCGTTGGATTGGATGGTGTATTCCAACGGCGGGAGTGGGGTGAAGGTCGGCAGGGGAGTGTTCGTGGCGGTCGGAGCCAGCGTGGCCGTGTTGGTCGGCGTCATGGTCACGGTAGGAGTCTGGGTGGGTTCCACCACCCGGCCCGTGCCGCGCAGCACAGCAAACACAATCGCAGCTCCAATCCCTAGGATAAGGATGACCAGGCCCAAAGCAATCGGCAGGCTGAGGGTTACTTCCGGCAGGCGGGGGGCCTGCACTGCACGAGCAGCGACTGTCGAGCTTTGTGGCGCGGCGAACGTTCGTCCGCATACCAGGCAGCGCGTAGCATTTTCGCTCAAGCGACTGCCGCAAGTCGGGCATACTTTACTGTTTGTGGAAGATGTCTCTGGACTCATAGGCTCATTATAACCCGGGGTGTGCCCCGGGTAGAGGCGAATTATACCATAGATGACATTTGTCAAGCGCGGATTTGGATTTCGGGGCTGCCGACCCCTTTGTTGGGTACTTGATTATGGGAGGTCAGGAAGACGTGCTCTGGCGTCTGCCTTGCCCAATCGCTCTAGCCGACCTACGCCAGAAGGCCGATCTTCACCATGCCGCTCCCCGGCCGCAGAGCCCTTTCTTTTAACAGGTCGGGTTTCTATTACAACGCCTCGTAGGAGTGCGCCCGACTATCCCATTTCCATTAGCAGGTCGGGCTTCCACGCCCGACCGAACACGGCCGGCAAGGGATGCCGGCTTCCCCGCATCGCCTCGGGCATACCTCCCAGAGATCTGGCCGGGATGCTCGATGACCATGAAAGTCGGCTTTCGCTCTCGGTCCGGGTCAACCCCAGGCGCGTCCCCATCATTCCCCTCATCAAAGTCGGCCCGCCTGGCCCAACCGCTCTAGCCGACCTACGGTAGGCGCCCAGGCTACCCCGCGCCAGAAGGCCGATCTTCACCACGCCGCTCCCTGGCCGCAGAGCCCTTTCTTTTAGCAGGTCGGGCTTCTATTACAACGCCCCGTAGGGGTGCGCCCGACCGAACACGGCTGGCAAGGGATGCCGGCTTTCCCGCATCGCCTCGGGCATACCCCCCAGAGATCTGGCCGGGATGCTCGATGACCATGAAAGTCGGCTTTCGCTCTCGGTCCGGGTCAACCCCAGGCGCGTCCCCATCATTCCCCTTATCAAAGTCGGCCCGCCTGGCCCAACCGCTCTAGCCGACCTACGCCAGGCGCCAGGCTACCCCGCGCCAGAAGGTCGATATTTACCACGCCGCTCCCCGGCCGCCGGAGCTCAAGCCGGGACCTGGCTCTTGCGCAGGATATACAGGCCGTAGAAGAGTAAGATGGTGACCTGGGCCACGTCGAGAGGGATGGCCGGCAGGCGGGTGAAGCGCAGCAGCAGGTCGTGGAGCATGTGCAGCAGGATAAGGAACCAGATGGAGCGAGTGCGCAGGCGCAGGGCGGCAAAGCCAAAGCCATCACAAAACGCGCCCACGGCCTGCGCCAGGACGATGGCCGGGTTGGAGCGGGTGAACAGGTTGGTCAGGTGCGCCAGGCCGAACAATATGGCCGAAATCAGGGCGGCGCGTCTCCAGCCAAGTGGTTCCAGGGTGTACAGCAAAATTCCCCGATAGAAGCCCTCTTCCATGACGCCGGTCAGGAGGTAAGCCGCCAGTAGATAAAGGACCGTGGCCAGGGGCATGGTATTTAGCCCCAAGACCAGGGGCGGCAAGAGGATCACAGCGGCCGGCAGCCAGTACAGGTTGAAGTCCCGCCACTGGCGCGGCGGGGTGAACCCGGCCGGGTTCCACCAACGCAGAAAGGCCAACCCGCCGAGGGTCACCAGGGTCCCCAGGAGGGTGGCCGTAAAAGCCGGCTCGACCTGGGGGAGCAGGCTCTTGCCCAGGAAGATGAACAAGAGGATGAGTGCTTCGAAGATGAGATAGATAATCAAAGCTGCGACCAGGGGCCGCTGCTGGATCTTTGCGGACCAACTGTTGCCGGGTGGAAGCTCCGGCTCGCTCGGATGGTTCATGGCCATATGGATAAATTCCTCCCTGTGTTGACCCGGGCGATATGGATCGCCCAGATCTTTCCCCACTTTCAGTGGGGAATATACACCTTAAGCGGCCAAATAGCAACAATAATGTACCGGCCGGGCAGGGTGAACGCATCTGGCAATTTAGATGCGTTTCCTATCTTGCAGAAAGACCTCTAAAATCTACTCAGATGAAGGTTGTTGTGATATGCTGATAAATTATGGAGCAAGTCAGTCTATATTTTCACGTGCCTTTTTGCCGGCACCGTTGCAGTTACTGCGATTTTAATACCTACGCCGGTTTGGAGCGTTTCATGCCGGCGTACGTGGACGCCTTGTGCCGAGAGATCGAGGCGGTCAGCCGGGAGGCCCCCGAGCCCTTGCCTGTACATACCCTGTTCTTCGGCGGGGGGACGCCTTCGTTGTTGAGCGCGGCGATGTACGCCAGGATTATCGCGGTGATCGAACGCAATTTCCGCCTCGATCCACAGCTCGAATTTACCATCGAGGCCAATCCCGGGACGGTGGGGCCGGATTATCTTAAGGACATCCATTCCCTGGGGGTCAATCGGATCAGTTACGGAATGCAGTCGGCGCACGAGGACGACCTGCGCCTGTTGGAGCGCCAACATCGCATGGAAGAAGTCGCCCAGGCGGTGGCGTGGAGCCGGCAGGCCGGTTTCGACAACCTCAGCCTGGACCTGATCTTCGGTATACCTTATCAAGACATGGCCCGCTGGCAGGCCACGCTGCGCCAGGCGTTGCAGCTGGCGCCGGAACACCTCTCTCTGTATGCGCTGACCCTGGAGCACGGCACTCCTATGCAGCACCAGGTGGCGGCCGGCCAACTCCCGGCGCCGGACGACGACCTGGCAGCGGATATGTACGATTACGCATGCGAGCAGCTGGAAGCACACGGGTACCGGCAGTACGAGATCTCGAATTGGGCGCGGGGTGATGACCCTCGCCGGGAGCTGACCTGCCGGCACAACTTGCAGTACTGGCGCGGGCTGCCCTACTTGGGGTTGGGCGCCGGAGCGCACGGCTTTGCCGCCGGGGTGCGTACGGCCAACGTTCTGGGCATCCCGGCCTATATCCAACGCTGCCAGGCTTCCCATTCCGGACCATTCCCGGTGGGACCGGCCACGGCGCAATCGATCCCCGTCGACCGCCGGGCTCAAATGGAAGAATTCATGATGGTTGGGTTGCGCCTGACCGCAGAAGGCGTGGCGCAGGAAGATTTCACAGCCCGTTTCCAGCAAGCCATCGATGAAGTCTTCCCCGAGGAAGTGGCCGATTTGCTGCACAAAGGGCTGCTGGAGTGGGTCGAAGACGGAAAAACCCGCCTGCGCCTGACCCCCCGGGCGCGTTTATTGGGCAACCTGGTATTTTCCAGCTTTGTAAGTGAAGGCGAGTGATCAGGAGACGATAACCTGGGTGCCGTAGCCCTTGGTGTCCCAGTTGCCGAATTCGTAGAACGGGGTCGCCCAGCGGAAGATCCATTTGGCCTCTTCGCTGCGCATATTGACGCAGCCGTGGCTCATGGTCATGCCGTAATTGGTGTGCCAGTAGGTACCGTGGGTGGCCACGCCGGTCACCGGCTCGAAGAAACTGACCCAGGGTACACCGGGAAGCTCGTAGGCTTCCAGGTCAGCGGTCATGTACCCGTCGCCCATGTGCTTGGAAGGCATCTTGTTCTGGATGTGGAACGTTCCGGTGGGCGTATCGGTAGGCACCCGGCCGGGAACGCGATTGGGCTGGGGTACACCGGAGGAGATTTTGGTTTGCAGGACGATGTCGTCCCCTTCGTAGGCGGTGAGCATCTGCCGGGCGATGGAGACCTCGATGCGTTTCTTCTCGGGTGGCACGTCAGGTGAGATGGGCGCCAACTCGCTGCGTGTAACCACACGCAGGTGTTCGGCGGGTACGAAGTAAATATAACTGCTGTCCAGTTCGTCTTCAACTTTGTACCAGGGGCCGCCGTCTGGGCCTTCATCGACGCCGACGATCCAATGCACCGATTCGTAGTACAAGCGGTAAAGCGGCTCCCAACCCGTATATTTGGAATAGCGCATGGATTGGCTGATGGGGACGGTGACCTCGGTGAGGACGCCGTCTTCAGAAACGGTGCTCAACACGGGGTTGAGGCGCGTTTTGACCCTTTGCAGGTGGGCGCTGTGGATGTACCCGCGCCAGGTGCGGTACCAGACCGGGTTGTAGCCGGGGCCGTACTCGGAGACCACCTCGTAATAGACGTGGATCAAATCGTCCCGATAACGTTGGTAGAGGATCTGGCTCTCGTCGTTCGGCTCGCTATAGACGCTGACTGAACGGGTGGCGATGCGCGCCAGATCGTCTCCATCGGCGTACTGGAAAGGGGAAGGATTTTTTTGAAAAGCCAGGCTTGCCAGGCCGAGGGCGCTGACCTTGAGGAAGTCCCGGCGAGAAAATTCAGTTTTCATGTTACCGATTATATCAAAAATCAGACCGGAAAGATGCGATTTAATTCCTGTCGCATGGTCGTCGCCAGGTTACAGCCGGGAAGTCTTCATTGCTTTTGCTGCCAGGCTTGCAGAGCGGCCAGGACCTCTGCTTTTACGGTGGGTTGGGCCGGGATGACGCGTTGATATTCATCCGCGGTCAAGACTTGAAAGCCGATACGGGTTTCTTGCACCCGGTAAGTGACCTGGTCGATGGTGACCTCCCAGGCGCGCCACAGGTCGCCGCCTGAGCCGGAAAGCTCGGGTAAAGATCGGATGGCGATGGTTTTCATGCTCCCTCCACTCCCATAAGCATAGCACGAAGATCCAGGAAAGGCATACTCGTAAAGTGTATATTCTTGTGAACGCGAGGGCATGGGGGTCTGACGTTGACGTGGACCGGGAATGAGTACGAGGGAGTACCGGCCTGGCGACGAGGGCTGCGCGTAGCCAATATAGCGGACCGGTATTATTGAGCGGCAGAGGAAAGGACTCGCCGGGGTAAAGCCTACTATCTCGAACGTTCTTGTATTATAATGAACAAAAGTTCTATTGTTGGCGTTCTATCCTGGTATATACCGAGACGTCTGATGCATTCGATCGAATTCTTTGTTCACGGGAATCCGGTTCCCAAACAGTCCTTCCGGGTGTTACGCAAGGGGGGTGGTTACATTGCCAGTGACGTGCGCGCCTGGCAGGAGAAGGTACGCCGCAAAGCATACACTGCCATGCAGGGTGTGGCTCCCAGCCTCAGCTGGGTCGAGGTGGAGCTGGATTTCATTCTCAACCACCAGCGTAAGGTAGACCTGGATAATTTGAGCAAGGGGGTGTTGGATGCGTTGCGGAAAGTGGTCTATGTGGACGATTCCCAGATCATTCACCTGCACGTACACAAACATGCCGGAGAGCGGGCCGGCGTGTACATCCTGGTGAACGAAGTCCGGCAAGGCGCCGTAGCTGCAGACGATGTGCCGGAATAGACGCCACGGCATGGGTTACCTGGTGGGAGCGGCCACGGTAAAACTCCTGTATAATGAATGGTGAATATTCCGATTAAATTTCTCGCATTCAACCGCGAGCAGTTGGATCGGAAGTAAATTGGCAGCGTCTCTCGATACACGCCGGCTGGTATGCCGGGGCGACGAGGGAGCCAAATCAGGAGGGTGTTTAAAAATGGCAGATCGAGCGTTTGGTATTGATGTCAGTCGATATCAGGGAAAGACCAACTGGGACGTGGTGAAGGCTCACTCGCCTAAAGTGGTTTTTGCCGGCATCCGGGCGACGGTAAGCTGGGGGTACCGGGACAGCTGGTTTGCGCATAATTGGGAAGAAGCCAGGCGGGTAGGAATTTTGCGCATGGCTTATCACGTGGTCTACCCGGCAGAGAACCCCAACCGGCAGGTAGATAATTTTCTGGCCACGGTAGGTACCGATTTCGGGGAACTGCCGCTGGTATTGGACGTCGAATTGGACCAGGGCCAGAGTGCCCGCAACATTGCCAATAACGTCTTGACCCACGCACAATTGATCGAAGCGCGCACCGGGCGCAGGCCGATCATTTACAGCCGGGCCAGCTGGGTCGACCAGTT
>JAAZNB010000427.1 GCA_012798515.1 Chloroflexota bacterium | reverse complement strand
CTTCCGGTGGGTCAAGATGGTTCATAATGGCTCGCTTCCGGCGCGCTACCCGGGGTTCAGCCCCCGCCAGAAAAGCGTGTTCCGCCAAATGTTGGGCCAGGTGGATGCGCTCGTCACCACCAGCGAGGAACTGGCCGACTGGTTCCGCACCCAGCACGGTTTTCAAAAAGAGATCCGCATGATCGGCCCGCTGCTGCCGGTGGAAGGCCGGGCCGAAGAAGCCGGGCCGCTGCCCGCGGTAGTGACGCGCTTTGTGCGCCAATACGAAAAGAAAGTCGTTTCGGTGGGCGTTTTCGATCAAGCCTATGGTTTTGACCAGATTGTACGGGTTGTCGAGGACCTGCGTGCCGGGCACGGGCTGGATATCGGTTTGCTCCTGATCGACTGCACCTTTACCAACGATCCTGCTTACGAAAAACAAATTACTACGGGGCGGGATTGGGTCGTGCCTGTGGCGCAGCTGTCGAACCCGGCTGTTGGCGCCGTTATGGAACAATGCGACGCCTTTGTACGCGCTACCCACTACGAGAGTTATGGGCTTTCACGAGTTGAAGCGCTCTTCAGTGGGCTTCCCGTCGTGGCGACGGACGTCGGCGAGACCCGGGGGATGCTGTTGTACCAATACGGCGACCTGGAAGGTTTGAGGAGCCAGCTGGAAAGGGCGCTTTTCTCTCCCCCGGAGGCTCAAATTGCGGAAGGAGCCGATTATTATCGCCGGCAGGCCGCGGCAAACTTTGCGAAGTTGATGGCTGTGCTTGAAGATTGACCTGGAATGGGAAAGGCCGATTTTGACTGCAATGGCCCAGTTCGCCCCCGCGGGCAGCGTCATGATTTCATAAAGATGTAGTCACCGTTGGTCAGGGCTGCCGTATCGAAAACCGGTTTCCCATCCAGTGAGTACATCTTGTACTCGAGACCGGTCAGATACGCAACCACTTCTCGGTAAACATTATCCCGGCTCAGATTGAGTTCGACGATCAAGATCAGTGGTACACCTGCCCCGGCCAGCGTGGCTTGCATGCCCCGTAGAACGTCGAGCTCGGCGCCTTCTACGTCTAATTTAAAGAGGGCCGGGGCGTCCAACCGTAAGGCATGTGTTTGGACGAAAGTATCGAAACGATGGCAGGGCACCCGCAGCGGCTTTTCGGCCTCCCGGCTGCCGTCTTCCAGGATACTGAACATGCCGGCATTGAATTTCTGGTAATCTGTGGAGAGGTTGGCCCTGGGCGTGTGCAAGACCAGTTCGCCATCTGTGTTCCCCAGGGCGGTATGGAACAGTTCGTACTCCAGGCCATTGAGGATCTTCTCCATGGCGTGCTGGACGTAATTGTCGAAAACCGGCTCGAAGGCATAAACTTTTAATTGGGGAAAGGCCTTTTTGAGATACAGGCTGACTTCGCCGATGTTGGCGCCTATGTCAAAGAACAGACCCACATGATGTTCTTGAACGATCTGTTTCAAGGTGTCCAGGAGATCCTGGCTGTAACTCCCCTCCAGCCAGATCAGATAGTCGATGTAGCTATCCCGGTTGAGGAGCAACTGTAAATTTAAAATGCGGCTGTGATATATCACCCAGCCGTGAGAAAAGGGAGAGCAGTATTGTCTGCGCAAGCGTTTTAATTTTCGGATGGCGCGAGAAAGGATGCTCATGCAGGTCGTCCTTCACTTCCTTGAATCCGGAAAAGGGGATCGAAATACTGTCTCAAAACCATTTCTCTATTTTACAGCGGGATGGTTTGCACATGACCGGTTTAACAATTCTGTTATCGATGGTTGTTGAAATGAAGCGCTTCCTTTATGATTGATCGTGGGCCCATTGAATGGATGGATGATGCGGCATTCATTTTTCTACTATCTGTCTCTGCTGTGTAGCTTGCCCCCGAGGGCTATCGGGCGGCGAGTGGCGAAACGCGCTCGCCACCTGGCCCAGCGCGCCCGGGCCATTCTTGGGGGGACACAGTTATCTTCACAGGCCTTCCAAAGCGCCCTGGGCGAGGACATTGTTGGCGGCGAAAGAGGGTTGCTGGAGCGCATTCACGCGGATTTTCGCCCGGCTTTTTTTGTCGACGTGCGCCGCCGGGAGGAGACGCTGGCGATCTTTCGGCGCTTGTGCCCGGATGCAGAAGCCGCCGTGCTTCAGGCAGCGGACGCGGTCTGCCAGCACCGCTTCGACCTGTTGGGATCGGGGGAATGTATTCTGGGGCAGTCGATCGACTGGCATACGGACTTCAAAAGCGGTCACCGTTGGGATCCACACACTTACTACCTGGACATCCAGCCTGCGCCATACCCGGGCGGTTTCGACATCAAAGTACCCTGGGAATTGAGCCGTTGCCAGCACTTTGCCTGGCTGGGGCAGGCGTACTGGTTGAGCGGTGATGAAAAATATGCCCGGGAGTTCCGTGCCCAGGTCGAAGATTGGATCGAGTGCAATCCGCCCCAGTATGGGGTCAATTGGGCCTGTACTATGGACGTGGCCCTGCGGGCCGTCAACTGGCTGTGGGGCTATGCCTTCTTCCGGCAGTCGCCGGCGCTGGATGACGCTTTTCACCTGACGTTTTACCGCGCTCTGCTGGTGCATGGACGCCATATTTACGGCAATCTGGAATGGTCCGAGCAGCTGACCAGCAACCATTACCTTGCCGACCTCGTCGGGCTGGTTTACCTGGGATTCCTGGCGCCTGAGTGGAGGGAAGCCCGGCGCTGGCGTGATTTTGGCCTTGGCGAGCTGGAAAAGGAAATGGGGAAACAGGTCTACCTGGATGGGACCGGGTTCGAGGCGTCCACCCATTACCACCGCCTATCGACCGAGCTTTTTCTCTCGGCAGCGTTATTAGCGGAAATGAACGGGCATACCTTCAGCCTGGCATTTACCGAACGACTGGAACGTATGCTCGATGTAATCCGGGTCATTGCCCATCCGGACGGCGTCGTGGCGGTGATGGGCGACCAGGACAACGGGCGGGTGCATCGCTTGAAGGTCTGGCAACCGCCCGAGCAAGAGTGGTTGGATTTTCGCCCGCTGTTGGCCACCGGCGCAGCCTGGAGACAGAACCCGGTGTGGGCCGCCGCGGCGGGCGCTCATTGGGAGGAGGCGGTATGGATGCTGGCCCCGGATGCTGCCAGGGTCCACGTGGCGCGGGCCGCTGCCCCGGCCGGTGGGTTGCAGGATTCCGTTGTTCTGCCAGATGGCGGCTGGTATGTGCTGCAGGACCGGGATTTCCATCTCCTGGTAGATTTGGGCCCAACCGGGCAAAATGGCTATGGAGGCCATGCTCACAACGATTCGTTAAGTTTCGACCTGTTCTGCCAGGGACAGGAGTGGATTCTCGACCCGGGTACCTACATCTACACCCAGGATTACGCGGCGCGTAACCGCTTCCGTTCTACCGCTGTGCACAATACCGTTTGCCTGGAAGGTGTGGAGCAGAACCCTTACGCGGCGCACAACCTGTTCCAGATGGGGGCTGGGGCGGGCGTGCAGGCGCTGCATTGGGAAAGCAATGCGGTGCAAACCCTGCTGGTGGGCAGGGTCCAGGCTGGCGGACCGGCCGGCTGGGCGCACCAGCGCGTTTTTTCCCTGGACCCTCGCGACCATGCCCTGGTTATTGTGGATCGCGCCTGGGGACATCCTGGGCGGCGCAGGGTCACCTTCTGTCTGGCACCCGGGTTGGCCGTGACCCGGCTGCAGGCGCCATTATCCGGCTTTTGCCTGGAAAATGAGCAGGGGCGACGGTTGTGGGTCCTGGCCCGCACCGTTCCCGATGAAGAGATTACCCTGGGCGAGAGCGAAGTCTCACGCGGATATGGCCATCGCCAGCCGTGCTCTACGGCCAGTTTTACGTGGCCGGGCGAAATGCCTCACACGCTCGTTCTGGCGCCCTTTGCGCCCGGCCCGGAGCAGATGTCCAGGGCTCAAGCAGTGGCGCGGCAGTGGGGGGACTTCGAACTGCCATCTTCGTAAGTAGCGGGGTTTTATGGGCTGATCCCGGCGACCTTCTCCCTGCTGAGGCGCATTTGGGGGCGGGTGGCGCTTCCCGGCGGCAGAGCACAACGCCCAGAAAGAAATCACCATTTTAATTAGCAGGTCGGGCTTCCAAAGTGCCCCGCAGGGGTATGCCCGACCGAACACGGCCGGCCAGGGATGCCGGCTTACCCGCATCGCCTCGGGCATACCCCGGTGATCCGCTCGGGGGCGTGAAAGTTGGCTTTTGCTTCAGGCGCGGGCCGGCCAGGGCGCTGGAGAGGCCTGCCTCTGCGACAGAGGAACGCGATTTGCCGGGTCGCTCTAGCCGAACTACGCCAGGCGCCCAGACTTCTTTGACCCCAGGGGGACTTGTTTTTCCACACTGCCCACCTGTAGTTACGAACGGAAAGAAGCTGCTTCAGCAGAAACTGCCCCCTTCGCAATAACCAAAACGGCGGCCGGAGCGGCCCGGGGGGCGAGGATCGCAGGGGGCGTGACCACGCCGATTCTTCCCCGTGGATGGAGGGTGCCTGGTGGATTAAAGCCGATCCGCCCGGGCCTAAGTTCCCGGGCGGATCGCGTCCTGTGGGCAATGAGGCCCAGGACAACCGGGCGTTACCCGGCCTGGGCGGTGTGCCGTCCGGCGAGCATCCCGAAGACCATGGCGGGGCCAATGGTCGAGCCGGGGCCGGGATAGGTGTGGCCCATGACCGAGGCGGAGGTATTCCCGGCCGCGTACAGGCCCGGG
>JAAZNB010000426.1 GCA_012798515.1 Chloroflexota bacterium | reverse complement strand
TTGTGCCGCCAGATACAGCCATCTCGCAGAAAAATCTTTTCTCCCCCTCTGCGCGGCGCTTTTGGCCGCGGAGAGGGGGCCGGGGGGAGTGGCAAAAGTCCGCAAATGCATCTGGCAATTTAGATGCGTTTACCCTGGCCGTGGGCACCCCCCGTATTCTCTTTTAAGCCGTTATAATATCCATGCAGCCGAACCGGCTGGGACTCAATTTGTGCTAATTTGAGGAACCTTGGTCGAACCCGTTCTTGCCCCAACCCGACCCACCGTAGATATCGTCGTACCGCTCTTCAATGAAGAGCAGGCCCTGGGAGCGTTTCACGCTTTGTTGTGTGCTGCCATCGATCCTTTGCCGTATATCTTCAAGATTTATTACGTCAACGATGGCTCCACCGATGGCACGCAGGCGGCGCTGGAGCGGCTGTCTGCCGGCGACCGGCGCGTGCAGGTGGTGGAACTCAGCCGCAATTTCGGCCACCAGGCGGCCCTGACTGCCGGCATGGACCTGGCGCAGGGCGATTACGTCATCACCATGGACGGCGATGGCCAGCACCCGCCCGCCATGATCCCCGAGATGCTGCGTCTGGCGGAGAGTGGCTACGATCTGGTGCTGACCCAGCGCCTGGAGCAGGCCGACATCTCGGCTTTCAAGCGTTGGACCTCGAGCTTTTTCTACCGCCTGATTAACCGCCTGGGCGACACCGACATCCAACCCGGGGGCGCGGACTTCCGCCTGCTCACCCGGCGGGTGATGCAATCCTTGTGCGGTATGCGCGAGTACCACCGCTTCTTGCGCGGCATGGTGGCCTGGATGGGCTTCCGTTCGGTGATCTTGCCGTTTCAGCCCCCGCAGCGCCTGGCCGGCGAGTCGAAGTACTCGCTGAGGAAGATGGTGCGCCTGGGCACCAACGCCATCTTTTCGTTCTCACTGGTGCCGCTGTACATCGGCCTGTCGGTGGGGGCGTTTTTCCTGCTCATGGCCCTGGTGGAAGCCATATACGTGCTCAATTTCTGGGTGCGCGGCGATACCCAGACCCTGGCCCCCGGCTGGAGCTCGTTGATGTTCATGTTGCTGCTGGTGGGGGGCACCTTGATGATCATCCTGGGCTTTATTGGGGTGTACATCGGGTACATCTTCCAGGAGGTCAAGCGCCGCCCGATCTACCTGGTGCGCCACATGCAAGGCGGCGGGCCGGACGGGGCCGGCGAGGGGAATCCCACTGCTGGAGAAGAAACCAATGAATAAACTCCGCGCCCGCCTGCTGGCCCTACGCCTGCCCGGCTGGAGCGTGCCGCTGGCGCTGGCCGGGGTGTGCGTGCTCAGTTACGGGCTGCTCATCCCCTGGCTGGGCTTCTATTGGGACGACTGGGCCTTTGTGTGGATCTCGCAAAAGCTGGGTAACCCCGGGCTGCAAAGCTACTTTGCTACCAACCGGCCCTTCTGGGGCATGCTCTACCAGCTGACCACGCCTTGGTTGGCTCCCCAGCCCTGGCTGTGGCAGGCCTTTGGGTTGTTATGGCGCATCGCCTGCACGCTGGCCTTGTGGCGTGTGCTCCGCCTGACCTGGCCGCGCCATCCCCAGGCGGCGGCCTGGGCCGGCCTGTTGTTTGCTGTTTACCCCGGTTTTACCCAGCAGCCGATTGCCATCACCTACGGGCATTTTTTCATCGTGCTCACGGCCTATTTCCTGTCGCTGGCCTGCATGCTGCGGGCGGTGCAAAGCCCGTCACGGCGCCTGGTGTATACGGCGCTGGGGCTGCTGCTCAGCCTGGTAAACCTGTTGATGATGGAATACTTCTTCCTGCTGGACCTGCTGCGCCCGGTGCTGCTGTTGGCCGCCTTGCAGGAGAGCGTCCCGGATTGGCGCCAGCGCCTGCGGCGCAGCCTGCTGGCCTGGCTGCCCTACCTGGCCCTGTTCATCGGCGTGGCCGTGTGGCGCGCCTTTTTCTTCGAATTCCAGACCCAGAACTACACCCCGCTGTTCTTGCAACAGCTGAAAACCCAGCCCCTGGCGGCCGTGCTGCGCCTGCTGGGCAACGTTTTAGGCGATCTGTGGGTGACGACCTTTGCCGCCTGGGGACAGGTGTTTGCCTGGCCATCGGCCGCCGAACACGGCGCCCTGACGACGCGCCTGTGGGCCCTGGTATCCGCCGCGGCCGTAGCCGCATGGGTGGCCTACCTGCTGCTCCTGCGCACGCCTCCCGACGGCCAGCTTTCCGAGGGCGACGTGCGCCGCGCCTGGGCCCTCCCGGCCGTGGGCGTTGGCCTGGCGGGACTGCTGCTGGCCGGCTGGCCTTTCTGGCTGACCCAGCTGCCCATCGGGTTGGTGTATCCCAACAACCGCTTCACCCTGCCGTTTATGTTGGGCGCCAGCCTGCTGCTGGCCGGGTTGCTGCGCCTGCTGCCCCTGCGGCAGTGGATGCGCCTGGGCCTGCTCGGCCTGGCCCTGGGCATGGCAGTGAGCTGGCAGTTCTTGCAGGCCAATACCTTCCGCCGCGACTGGGAGGTACAGCAGAACCTGTTCTGGCAGATGCAGTGGCGCATGCCGGCCATCGAGCCGGGTACAGCCCTGCTGGCCAACGACCTGCCGTCTCATTACAGCAGCGACAATTCGCTCACTGCACCCTTGAACTGGATTTATGCCCCGGACCAGCGCAGTACCCACATGCCTTACATGCTGTATTACACCTCGATTCGCGTCAGCCGCGCTGTGCCGGATTTGAAGCCCGGTTTGCCCATCCAGCAGAATTACCTGGCGGCCAGTTTCGAGGGCAGCACCTCACAGGTGATCGCCCTGACCTACCAGCCGCCCGCCTGCCTGCGCGTGCTGGACCCGGAGATCGACGCTACCAACCCCACCCTGCCGGCGCTGATGCGCTCTGCGGCGGCGCTGTCGCGCCCCGAGCTGGCCGGGCCGGCTCCCGAGACGGCCCAGGCGCCCCTGGTGGAGATCTACGGGGCCGAGCCGGCGCACAACTGGTGTTACTATTTCGAAAAGGCCGACCTGGCCCGCCAGCTGGAGGATTGGGACGGCGTAGCCGCCCTGGGGGATGCCGCCTTCGCCCTGGGAGATTATCCCAACGACGCCATGGAGCGCCTGCCTTTCATCGAGGGCTACGCTCACACCGGGAAATGGACGCGCGCCCTGGAATTGACCCAGGAGGCCGGCGACATCACTCCCTTGATGCAAACCCCATTGTGCCGCCTGTGGCAGCGCATCGACCGGGAAACGCCCGAGAGCCCGGAAAAGGACACCGCGCTGGCCGATGTGTACGGCCGCCTGGATTGCAGCCAGCCTTGAGGCCGGGCAAAAATCGGACGAAAATTGTATGAATCCCGCCCACAAATGGGCAATTTGCACTACAATCAAACCCGCAAAATATCTTTGGAAAGTGGAAGCCACAAGGAGGGTTACATGAAATTCCTGATCACCGGCGGCGCCGGGTTTATCGGCAGCACCATTGCCTCGGCGATGATCGACGCCGGTCATACCCCCATCATCCTGGACTCGTTGATCACCGGACGCAAGGAGTTTACCCGCGACCGTATTTTCTATCACGCCGACATCGCCGACACGGCGGCCGTCGAGCAAATCTTCCGCGACCACCCGGACATTCAAGCCACCATCCACTGCGCCGCGTTGATCATCGTTCCCGAGTCGACGGCCATGCCTTACGAATATTATCGGGAAAACGTGGCCAAGTCGATCGAGTTATTCCACACCTTGAACCGCCTGGGATACAAGCGGGTGCTGTTCAGCTCGTCGGCCTCGGTGTACGACCTGGTGCCGGGGTTCATGGTGCGCGAGGATTCTCCCTTGCGCCCCGACAGCCCCTACGCGCGCACCAAATTCATGATGGAAATGGTGCTGCGGGATTTCTGTACTGCCTATGGAATGAAGGGTATTGCCCTGCGTTATTTCAACCCCATCGGCGCCGATCCCAAGATGCGCTCGGGGATCCACGTCCCCAAGCCTTCGCTGGTGATCGCCAAGCTGGTTGACACGGCCCAGGGGCGCCAGGAGACCTTCGACATCACCGGTGTGGATTGGCCCACCCGCGACGGTTCCGGGATCCGGGATTACATCCACGTGTGGGACCTGGCCCAGGCGCACTTGAAGGCGGTGGAAGATTTCGACGGCGTGTTCGAGCGAGCCGGAGACCCCCAGGATAATTACCTGGTGATCAACCTGGGCACCGGTAACGGGGTGACGGTCAAAGAGCTGGTGAGCGCTTTCGAGAAGGTGTACGGTCGCCCGATCAACAAGCGGGAATGCCCGCCTCGCCCGGGCGACGTGGCCGGGGCGTTTGCCAATAACGATCGCGCCCGCCAGTTGATTGGCTGGCAGCCACAGCTGTCTATCGAGCAGTGCATAGCCGACGCCCTGAAGTGGGGCGAAACGCGCGTGCAGATGCTGCATTACGACGAGTAGGTGGAGATAAGCAGAACGGGCCCCTGGGGCCCGCTTTGGTGATTCGCCAGGTGGGGCGCCATGCCAGGCATAACCTTTTTCGTCTTTAGCAGAGCGGGCTTGCATGCCCGCTCTGTTGATTCACCGGGTGGAATGCCACGGGGCGGCGCGGCCGGGCGGAATTTACCGCCCCATTTCGGCGACGAGCATCTCCAGGGCCAGGTCGTAGGTGATCTGGCTGGTCTTGAAGGCTTCGTCCAGGTCGAGCAGGCGCCGGTAGACGGATTCTAATTGGGGCAGGCTAAAACGGCGGGCCTGGGTCTCCAGCTTGCCGGCCACGAAGGGGTGCTGGCGCAGCTCGCTCTCGATCATGTGGGCGTTGCCGCCCTCGTCCAGGACCTCGCGGGCCTGCAACAGCAGGCGGAACTGGCGCACGACCATGGCAAACAGCGCAGCCGCTTCGTCCTGTTCCAGCAGCCCTTCCAGCAGGCGCATGGCCTGGTTGGCGTTGCCGGCGGCCAGGGCGTCGACCATGTCGAATACGTTGACCTGGCCGTGCGCGGCGGTCAGGGCTTCGACGTCTTCCACCTCGACCGGGCGCTGCCAATTCACGTAGGTCAGCAGTTTATCGATCTCCAGCTCGGCCAGGCGGGTATCGCTGTCCACGTGACCGGCCAGGCTCTGGGCGGCGGCGGGGGTAAATTGCCCGCCCTGGCGGCGAGCCTGCTGGCGGATCCATTCCGGCATCTCGGAAGGACCGGGCAGGGGAAAGGCCTTGGTCACCGCCCGGCTGCCGGCCTGGCGCGCCCAGGCGACCAGCCAGTGCTTTTCGCGCAGCACCTCCCACTCCAGGCTGCCGCGCCGGCGGCGGGCGGTGTCGGGGATGAGCAGCACCAGGGCAGTACTGTCCGGCAGGCCGTCCAGCAGGTCGCGGAAGCGCTGCTGCGCCTCGGCCTGGCCCAGGTGGGCCAGGGGGTGGGTGACGATCACCAGGCGACGGTCGGCGAGAAAGGGCAGGGCCAGGGCGGCGGCGCGGATGTCGTCCAGCGTGCACTGGCGCCCATCCAGACGGGTAGTGTTCAGTTCGGCTGTGCCCGGATCGCCCATCTTCTCCACCAGGCCATCGACGAAGCGGCCCATGGCAAATTCATCCTCACCGTGGAGGAGGATGGCAACGGGTTTACTTTCGGAAGAGGGGGCGGGAGTTTCCAAGCGACGTTCCGCGGGCAGGATCAGATACGGGTGGACACACGGTGCATGGGGACGCTGCGGTCGCTGCGCTGGTAGCGCATGATCTCGACCACTTTGAGTTCGCCGACGCGGCCTTCGGTGGTGACGCGCGCTTGCAGCCAGGGACCGATGGGTTGGGCGACGACCAGGGCGGCCGTGGCCAGCGTGATGGCCATGGGCAGGCGGTCGAGCTTGCTGCGCAGGCTGCGCCCGCTGCCCAGCAGGGCCAGGAAGGCGGCGCTGCCGGCCAGGACGCCCGAGGTGGCGAAATTGGTGCCGCAGTTGGGATGGATGCTGAGCCCGTACTCGCCGCTTTTCAAGCGGGATAGGGCTTCGTCCACAGCCTGCTGTAATTCTTCAGTGGACAGGCTGCCGATGATCCAGAAACCGCGCAGATCCGAATAGCCTGCCAGGGAGCGGCGGGCGTTTTTGCGGGCCAGCACGGACAAGGTGGCGTGTTCGAG
>JAAZNB010000425.1 GCA_012798515.1 Chloroflexota bacterium | reverse complement strand
GTTTAGCCATGCAGCTCGCGTGCGCCGGGGCGAACTGCTTTGTCTCAAGAACCTTGCCGTTCCGCGGCACCTCTGCTATAATACGAGCACCTCGAGGGCGCGTAGCTCAGTTGGTCAGAGCGCATGTATCACACACATGAGGTCGGGGGTTCGAGCCCCTCCGCGCCCACACAAAGACCCGTCGCAAGACGGGTCCGTTGTTTTAAGAGGTCGGGGGCACCCCGGGGGTGTCATGATTCGAGAAACCTGACTCCCACGATCCCCCCACCCCCGCATCCCATGCGGGCGGCTCGCCCCGCCCGGCGCGGCCGGGTTTCTTTAACAATCGGGGCTTCCGGTAGGTATCTTAAAATATGCCCGCTAATGTAACATTTTAAGATGTATAGCATCCAATAGGTGTAAAATTAATTTACACATGCTAATTAACCAAATTAACACTTTGCAACAGACCTAACTACATTACGCACAAGGAGCACTGAACATGTCTGAAGTATTGGCATCTCAACCGGTCACATCCATGCCACGCCTGAACGAACCCGCCCCGGATTTTGAAGCTGCCACCACCCACGGGACCGTCCGTTTGAGCGATTTCCGTGACTCCTGGTTGATCCTTTTCTCGCACCCGGCCGATTTCACCCCCGTCTGCACCACCGAATTTATCGGTTTCACCGAGATCTTCCCTGAGCTGCAAAAGCGCGGCGTCGAGCTGCTCGGCCTGAGCATCGACAGCGTTCCCTCGCACATCGCCTGGGGACGCGCCATCCAAGAAAAGATGGGCGTCAAGATCCCCTTCCCCATCATCGCCGACCTGGATAAGGCCGTGTCCACAAAATACGGCATGCTGCAACCCGGCGCCAGCAAGAACGAGACCGTGCGCGCCGTGTTCGTCATCGACCCCCAGGGCATCCTGCGCGCCATGCTCTACTACCCCATGACCACCGGCCGCAACATGCAAGAGATCCTGCGCCTGGTCGACGCCTTGCAGACCAGCGACCAGTACCACGTGGCCACGCCGGCCAACTGGCAGCCGGGCGACAAGGTCCTCGTGCCCGCTCCCACCTCGGTGGACGATGTGGAGCAGAACCTCAAAGCCGGCTACGAAGTGGTCGACTGGTACCTGATGAAGAAATCGGTGGGTTGAGATGGCCTGCACCAATCCTGACGGCAGCCTGACCCTGATCGCCACCCAGGTGTTGGAAGCCGCCCAAGACCCCCTCACGGCCCAGGAGATTGCGGCCCAGATGAGCCTGCCCCTGTATCGTGTGCGCAGCAACCTGCGCGAGCTGACCACCGCCGGCCTGCTTTCCGAAAGCGACGGAAAGTACCGGCGCACTCCCCTGGGGCAGTCCAAACTGGGCTGACCCGGCCTCGTAAATCCCCCCCGGCTCCCGGCCGGGATAATCCAGACGCCGCCGGATCAACACCGGCGGCGCCTGTCTTTAACCTTCACGCCGTCAGGCGGCCCGGTAGTAGGCCCGCACCCCCGGCAGCAGGGCCACGCCGGTGAGCAGTCCGCCCCAGGCGGTGAAGATCACCTGCAGCGGGCTGCCGAAGCCGATCATGGCGATCTCGAAGATCATCCAGGCCACCAGCAGCAGGCCCATCCCCAGCCCGGCGCTCCACGTCCAGTGATAGGCCTTCCAGGGGTTCCAGCGGCCGGCCCAGGCCCAATCCGGCCGGGCCCACAGCCCGGCCAGGATGGCCAGGGGCAGCACACCCATGGCCACGGCCAGGAACAACCCGGGCAGGGTGTAATCCTGCACCAGGAAGGCCGGCAATTCCTGCGGGGTCATGCCCAGCCCGGCCCCGCTCGGGTCGGCCAGAAACGTGAGCCCGCCGTACAGCCCGCCCCCGCCCAGCACAAGCATCAACAACAGCCACAGGTACACCCCCAAAGGCCTGGGTTTCTCGGTCGCGTGCATCGCTCTTCCCTCCATCCCTAAAAATCACTTCCACACCCACCCCGTTCATCCGGGCTGATTGTACCCGATCTGCTCCCCCCCATGCTTAACCTTTATTCTATCTTAAGCGAGATTTCACCCTGATTTTACTGCCCGCCAGCCGGGCAGCGTGTATCTTCATGCTACTGCAATAGGCCTTCACCATCAGGCCACTCTCCCGTCGGACCCATCTTCATCCCGTACCGCAGCATCGCGCGGGGCAGACGCCCCGCATGGATTTGAATCGTGCACATCGTCGAACTCAACATAGAATCGAGGGGCAATTTTCATGAGTGATCAGACCGCCCGGCATCCACACGCCAACCGCATTGCCTTCTTCCAATCTATCCAGGGAAGATTGATCCTGTTCACCAACCTGCTCGTGCTGATCTTGACTTCCGCCCTGGCCGCGTTGATCTATTTCCAGAGCCACGCCAGCATCACCGAGCTCAAGTACGCAGACATGTCCAATTTCGTGCACGCCGAAAATGAGGTCATCAGTACCTGGCTGACCACCCACCTCAACGAATTCGAAATCCTGGCCGGCACCGAAACCGCCCGTTCCATGAACGCCATGCGCATCACCCCCCTGCTGCAATCGGTCAGCGACGCCGACGGCGTCTACGAAGGCGTGTTCGCGCTCGACGACCAGGGCGCCATCCTGGCCAACACCAGCGGCAGCATCGGCCTCGACCTGGGCGACCGGGATTACTTCCAGCAGGCCATGCAGGGCCAACCCGTCATCTCCGAGCCGTTGATCTCGCGCCTGTCCGGCAACGTCGTGGTGGTCATCGCCGTCCCGATTCAATCCGGGGAAAAGGTAACCGGCGTGCTGGGTGGCATCCTCAACACCGGCGTGCTCGCCGACGAGATGCAATCCGCCCGCAGCGGCGAGACCGGCGAGGCCTATCTCATCGATTCGAACGGATTGTTCATCACCAACTCGCGCTTCGCCGAACAGCTGCTGGACGAGGAGCGCATCCAACAACGCGTCGAGCTGGAACTGGAGAACGACAGCCTGGGCGCCCAGCAGGCCCTGGCCGGCGAGAGCGGCGTACAGGAATACGCCAACTATCGCGGCCGCCAGGTGATCGGCGCCTACGCCCCGGTCACCGTCCAGGGGCTCAACTGGGGCCTGCTGGTCGAGATCGAGACCGGCGAGGTCTTCCAGGGCATCACCAACCTGCGCAACACCATCCTGCTCGTGCTGCTGGTCGTCATGGCGCTGGCCACCCTGGTCTCGATCTTCTACACCCGGCGCATCACCCGGCCTTTACAGATCATGACCGGCGCCTTGCACAACCTGAGCGTGGGCGACCTCAACCGCGCCATCGCCAGTGACGTCAAGCTGGCCATCCGGCGGCGCCACGACGAGATCGGCCAGATGGGCGCCGCCCTGAGCGCCGCAGAAGAGTACCTGGCTGAGATTACCGCCCACGTGGTGCAGATCGCCGGCGGCGACCTGACCGTCGACATCCAGCCCCGCTCCAAGAACGACGAGATCGGCAGCGCCTTCCAGACCATGCTGGCCGGCCTGCGCCGGGCCATCGGCGAAGTGGCCGAGAACAGCACCGCCTTGAAGGCCGCCTCCCAACAGGTGGCGGCGGCCTCCAACCAGGCCGGTCAGGCCACCTCCCAGATTGCTGCCACCATCCAGCAGGTAGCCCGGGGGGCCGGCGAGCAGTCCACCTCCATCACCCAGACGGCCAACTCGATCGAACAGCTCTTGCACACCATCGACGGCGTCTCCCGCGGCGCCCAGGAACAGGCCGTGGCCATCTCCCAGGCGGCCAATTCCACCGATTCCATCGCCGCCAGCGTGACCCAGGTGGCCGGCAACACCCAGGCCGTGGTACACGACGCCGAAAAGGCCGAGCATTCGGCCCGCTCCGGCGAACAGGTGGTGAACGAGGCCATCGCCGGCATGCACGCCATCAAAGAGAACGTGCGCCTCTCGGCTGCCAAGGTCGAGGAGATGGGCAGCCGCTCCAACCAGATCGGCTCCATCCTGGAGACCATCGCCGACATCGCCGCCCAGACCAACATGCTGGCGCTCAACGCCGCCATCGAGGCCGCCCGCGCCGGCGAGCACGGCAAGGGCTTTGCCGTGGTGGCCGACGAAGTCCGCAAACTGGCCGAACGCTCTTCCCAGGCCACCCGCGAGATCGCTACCCTGGTCGAAGACATCCAGCAGACCGTGGAACAGGCCGTCAACACCATGCAGGAGAGCGAAGACAAGGTGGAAACCGGTGTGGAGCGGGTCGATCAGGCCGGCCAGGCCCTGGGCGACATCCTGCAGTCCGTGCGCGCCGTCTCGCAGCAGGCCGGGCAGACCACCCAGGCCGTGCAACAGATGAAGGCCGCCACCGAGGCGCTGGTGAACGTCATGGATTCGGTCTCCTCCGTGGTGGAAGAGACCAGCGCCGCCAGCCAGGAGATGACCCATATTTCAGAACAGGTCTCCCAGGCCGTGGAAAACATCGCCAGCATCAGCGAGGAGAACAGCGCCGCCATCGAAGAGGTCTCGGCGGCCACCGAACAGATGAACGCCCAGTCGGAAGAGGTGCTCGCCTCGGCCCAGTCCCTGGCCGGCATGGCCGCCCGCCTGGATGTCATGGTCGGCCGCTTCCGCCTCCCGGCCGGCAAGTAGCCCCTTTTTGACAAGCCCCATTCCAGGGCCGCCCACCCGGGCGGCCCTTTTGCGTCCCCGGGGAAGCCCTCTCCGGTTATCGGGCCGTGCCCAGAATCGCCTGGTAGAAATGCCGGCCGGGGCCGTCCGCCAGCAGGCCCATTGGCCCCGGCCTTACGCAAATTCCCTATTGACAAATACGTATTACATAATTACAATATCTTTGTAATACAATTACGTATTACACATAACCTGGAGAGAAAATAATAACGATGGACGAAACTGTAGAGACTCAACCTACCCCTGTGGCAGAACCCCCTGTAGCAGAAGAAATCCCGGCGGCCAAGGCCGCCCCGGCCAGCGCCGAAGCGGGCGCTGCGACCGGCCCGGCCCCCACCCCGCGACCCTCGGGCGACACTTTGAAGGACGCCCTCAAGCAGGTCGAGAACGTCGGCCAGGCGCTGGGCGCGGCCTTACAAGGCCGTGGGAACGTCGTCATGGTGCGCGTCAACGACGAGACCCTCAAACAGCTCGACATGTTGGTTGAAGCCGAGATCACCAAGAGCCGCTCCGAGAGCGCCGCCCTGATGATCACCGAGGGCATCAAGGCCAACGACGCTCTGTACGCCCGTATCACCGAGATCGCCAACCAGATTGCGCACCTGCGCGCCAGGCTGCGCGAATCCATCAAGCCCGAGCCCGAAGAACAGGCTTAGGTCGGCCCGGAACCAGCGGTGCCCGCACCGCCATCCAGACACATTCGCTGAGAGGCTTTTAAACGAAATGGCCCGTCCGTTATTTGCGGATGGGCCGTTTCAATTTCCGGGCCGGCCGGGGCGCGGCCTCAGTTCTCCGGGGCTTCTCCATGCTGGGTAATGCGCAAGAATTGCGGGTCCTCCTCCACCAGGCGCAGGAAGAGCTCCACCAGGTGGGGATCGAAGTGGCGCCCGGCCTGGGAACGGATGTACTCGATCACCTCGGCCACCCCCCTTGCCGGGCGGTAGGGCCGGTTGGAGAGCAGCGCGTCCCACACGTCTACCAGGGTGAACACCCGCGCCGCCAGGGGGATCTCCTCGCCCTGCAGGCCGCGCGGGTAACCGCTGCCGTCCCACTTCTCGTGGTGACAGTAGGGGATGTCCAGGGCCGGCTGGAGATAGGCGATGCGGCTGAGCAGGTCGAAGGCATACACCGGGTGGCGGCGCATGATCTTCCAATCCTGCTCGTCCAGCGGGCCGGGCTTGAGCAGCACGTTGTCCGGGATGCCCATCTTGCCGATATCGTGCAGCAGCGCCCCGCGGCGCACGTGCGCCAGCTGGCCGGCGTCGGTGATACCCGCCGCCGCAGCCAGGCGCAGGGTCAGCAACGCTACCCGCTGCGAATGGCCCTCCGTCTCCTGGTCGCGCAGCTCCAGGGCGCGTGCCCAGCCTTCCAGGGTGGTGTCGTATGCGTGCTCCAGGAAGGTGTTGGCCGCCTGGGTTTCCTGGAACAGGCTGGCGTTCTCGATGGCGATGGCCGCCGTGTTGCCCACCAACACCAGCAGGTCGGCGTCGGCCTGGCTGAAGCAATAATTGGTGTAACTCTGCACCTGGATCACACCCAGCACCCGCCCCTTGGCGATCATGGGCACGTACAGGGCCGAGGCAATCGGGCGATCTTCCCCGTCGCCTTCCCCACGCTCCACCGCCGGGAGGTCGTTCACGATGACCGGCTTGCGGGTGTGGATGGCCTCGCTCTGCGTGCCCTCCCCAGGGGGCGCCAGGGGCAGGGGCTTGAAGCTGGAACTATCCAGCACCATGTTCTCGTGCAGGCAGTACACGCAGTGGATCAGCGAGGCCTCGGCGTCGAAGAGCGAGATCAAGATGGTGGCCACGTCGGGCAGCAGCTGCATCACCGCCGTGCCCAGGTGATCGTAGATCTCGATTAAGTTCATCGTCTCGGCCAGGGTGCGTCCCACCGCGCTGACCGTGGCCAGCTGGTCGGCGTACTGGCGCGTTTTTTCGAACAACTGGGTGCGGTGGATGGCATTGCCGGCAATCTCGGCGATGGTCTCCGCCAGCTGTAAATCACTGCCGCCAAACAGGCGCGGCGGGGCCTCGCCGACACCGGAGCGCGCCACCACCAGCACGCCGATGGCCTCTTCGCCCGAGCGCAAGGGCACGGCCAGCCCGGGGCCGGCTTCCTTGACCGGATACAGGCTAAGCTCCAGCGGGTCGAAGTTCTCCCTCAGGTTGCCCTGGTCCCTGTGCAGCGGATCGCCAAACAGGTTGGCGGATACGTAGGGTTCGTTCTCGGC
>JAAZNB010000424.1 GCA_012798515.1 Chloroflexota bacterium | reverse complement strand
GAAAATGCGCTCCGGGTCGGGCAGGGCCACGGATTCGAACATGGCCAGGGCGCGCGCACGCGCTTCCCGGGCATTGGCCCCGGTGTGCTGGCGGATGATGCGAGTGATCTGGTTGCCCACGCTGAAGACGGGGTTGAGCGAGGCAGTGGGGTCCTGGAAGACCATAGCGATGCGTTTGCCGCGAATGGACTGCATCTCCTGCTCTGTCTTGCGCAGCAGATCTTCGCCGTGGAACAGGACCTGGCCGCCGGTGATGCGCCCGGATCCGGCGATCATGCGTGTGATAGCCATGCCGGTCACCGATTTTCCACAGCCGGACTCACCGACCAGGCCGAAGATGTCGCCGGCGTCGATGTCGAAACTCATGCCGTTGACGGCGTGCACTTTACCAGCGTAGGTGTGAAATTGGACGGACAGGTCACGGACAGAGAGCAGAGGAGCGTTCATTCGGCGCCTCGGCGTGTCTTGGGATCCGAGGCGTCTCTCAAAGCGTCTCCGACCAGGTTGAAAGCCAACGTGACCAGAAAAATGGCGGCCCCGGCCGACCCGGCGAACCAGGGTCGTTCGATGAAGTAGATGCGCCCCTGGCTGATCATGTTGCCCCAATCGGCCATCGGAGGGCGGATGCCCAGGCCAATGAAGTTGAGCGCCGCACCGGTGAGGATGGCCGAGCCGAGGTCCATGGTGCTCTGTACCAGTACGGGGGTCAGCACGTTCGGAAGGATATGGGTGCGAATGATGGTCAGGTCGGGGACGCCAATGCTGCGGGCCGCCTCGATGAAATAGCGCTCGCGCAGCGAGATGGTCTGGGCGCGCACCAGGCGCGTATACCACGGCCACCAGGTGATGGCGATGGCGATCATGGTGTTGGCGAAACCCGGACCCAGGGCGGCGGCAATAGCCAGGGCCAGCAGCAGCGGGGGGAAGGCCAGGAACATGTCGGTGATACGCATGATCAGCTCATCGATCCAGCCGCCATAGTAACCGGCGATGGCGCCCAATGGGGTGCCGATGATCACGGCGATGACGACCACCAGCAGCCCGGTCCCCAGCGAGCTGCGCCCGCCGAAAAAGATGCGCGCCAGCACGTCCCGGCCCAGGTAATCCGTTCCCAGCGGGTGCTGGGCGCTGGGCGCCTGGAATTTGGAAACGATGTCCGGATCGCCCAATCCCTGGGCGGCATAGGGGGTCAACAGGGGGGCGAAAATGGAACAAAAGATAAAGACAAAGATGATAACCAACCCGGCAATGGCCAGTGGATCCTGCCGAAACGCTCGAAAGATAAGCATCGTCTCGGAGAACTGGGGCGCTGGGGGCTCGGTTGTGATTTCGCTTGAAATGACTCCGGTAGACATGGCGACCTTATTGAAGCGTGATTCTGGGGTCCAGCGCGGCCTGCAGCAGATCCATCAGCAGGTTGATGACGACGTAAAAGACGGTGACCACAAGCGTGACTGAAACGATGACAGGAAAATCGATGGTTAGGACGGCGTTGGTGATGTAGGTGCCCAGGCCAGGCCAGGAGAAGATGACTTCGATCAAGATGGCCCCGGTCAGCGAATAGACAAAAGACAGCCCGAGGACGGTCAGGGTGGGCACGATGGCGTTCTTGAGGGCCAGCACGAACAGGACGATGCGCTCGGGGATGCCGGAGATGCGGGCGGCCAGGATGTAGCGCTCATTGAGGATCTCGATCATGGTCGAACGCGTCATGCGGATGGCCAGGGCGATGGGATAGGTGGCCAGGGTGAAGGCCGGCAGGATGAGGTGCTGCAACGCATCTCTAAAAGCGGCCATGTTGCCCGTGAACAGTGTGTCGAGTAAGTAGAAACCACTCAGATGGGTGACAGGATGATTGAGGGCGATTTCGTTTGAGATCCGTCCGCCCAGGGGCAGCAGGCCCAGATGGCTGAAAAAGAACAGCTGTAGCAGCAGGCCCAGCCAGAAAGTGGGGATCGACACGCCGGCAATCGACACCAGCCGGGTGATGTGATCGAAAAGGCTGCCCTTGGCAGCTCCGGAAAGGACGCCCAGGGGCACGCCGACGATTACGGCCAGGAGGATGGCCGTAAACACCAGCTCTAACGTGGCCGGCAGATAGGTGCTGAGGTCGCGTAAGATGGGCTGGTGGGTTTTGATCGACGTTCCCAGGTCCCCCCGGAAAATAGAACCAAGGTAGCGAAGATATTGGATGTATAACGGTTGGTCCAGGCCGAGGTCTACCCTGGCCTTTGCGATTTGCTCGGGCGTTGGCCTGGAACCTACCCAGGCGGCAGCCGGGTCGGAGGGAAGCACCCGAGCAATCACAAAGGTGATCAGTGAGATACTGAAGAGTACGATGACTGCCAAAAACAACCGCTTGAGGAAATAATCCAAGCGTTTCATGAGTCAGTCTCAATTTATAAGGATCTTGGCTTCCGGGGGCGCCAGGGGCGCCCCCGGAAGGGGAAGTACGCGGATAATTAGCGGGTCAGGTCGTAGGTAAACACGACGTGCGGGTACGCCGGGTTGTCAACGAAGCCCTTGATGCTGGAATTGGCGATGTGGACGTGGTTCTCGTCGAAGAAGAACAGGGAGACGGCGTCGTCGATCAACGTCTTTTGGGCGTCGATGAACATCTGCGAGGCTTGCTCGCGGTCACTGCCGGTGATCTCATTGGCTGCTTCGATGGTCTGGTCGAATTCGGGGTTGTTGTAGTACGCCAGGTTGAAGAGCACTTCGTCCTGAGAGTGGAATATGCTGTACAGGAAGCTGTAGGGCGAGATCAGGTCAGGCCACCAGTACATCACGAAGATGTCCTGCGCCTGGGCCGGGTCGGCTTTACCCAGGTCCCACTGGGCTTCCCAGTTGAGCCCTTGCAGTTCCAGGTCGATGCCCAGCTTGGCCAGTTCGGCCTTCCACAGCTCACCGGCCTGCTGTTCGTCCAGGTTGCCGGTGTCGTAGGTGTACAGCAGCGAGAAGCCGCCGTCTTTGTAACCGGCTTCTTCCAGGAGCTGGGCAGCTTTATCCAGATCGTAGGTGTACTGGTACAGGTCTGTGCTGGAGCCCCACATGCCGACCGGGACGGGGCCGTAGGCCTGGGTGGCGCGGCTGTTCATCACGCCGGTCATGAAATCGTCGTAGGGGAAGCTGTAGGACAGCGCCTGGCGGACCAGTTTGTTATCCAGGGGCGGTTTCTGGGTATTGTACAGGCCCAACAGATTCTGGAAGCTGGGGTTGGTGTAGACCGTCAGATCCGGGTTGTTCTGGAGCGCTTCGATGTTGTCGGCGGGAACCTGGTAGGTGAAATCGGCCTCACCGGATTCGATCTTCTGCTGCAGGACGACCGGGTCTTCGATCAATTCAAAGACCATTTTCTGGAACTGGCCATCTTGCCAGCCGCCCCAGTAATCGTCGAAGCGGGTCATGACCAGGCGCGAGCCGCGCTCGTAGCTCTCGATCATGTAAGGGCCCGTGCCGATGCAGTGGCCTTCGTTCAGCCATTCATTGCTGTTGGCTGCATAGGCCTTGGGGCTGTAGATCCAGGCTGCGTAGTTGGCCGAGGCGATCAGGTCCAGGGGCGCGGGGTAGGAAAGGGTGAATTTGACGGTGTAATCGTCGACCGCCTCGATGGATTCCACCGGGTCCCAGATGTAAGCCGCCCCGAGGCCCTTTTCCTTGGTGGTTTCGATCGAGTACTTGACTGCTTCGGCATTGAACGGTTCACCATCGTTGAACAAGACGCCCTGGCGCAGTGTGAAGGTCCACTCGGTGCTGTCCTCGTTGGATTCCCATTCTGTGGCCAGCTTGGGAGAGAGAACTTCTTCGCTGCCGGGGGCATTGTAGAAAGTCAGCGTCTCGTAGCAGTTGGCCATGACCACCAGGTCGTTGGAATAACTGGCGGCGGGGTCCAATTCGGGGAAAGTGGTGGGGTGGGCGTAGACGAACACGTCGCTGCGGCTGACTTCGCCGCTGTCGCCACCCTCGGCGGACTCGGCCGCAGGCGTCGCCTGGGCCTCATCTCCGGTTGTGGCCGGGGTGGTTGGGGCCGGCCCGGCACACTGCGCCAGAAATATGGCAGTGACCAGGGAGACGGCGATCCACTTGAGATGGAATGTACTTCTCTTCATCATTTACTGCTCCTCCTTTGGTAGGGTTGTATAAAACATTCGAGAGAGCCTCGGCATGTTTATCGACGTCATCGACGCATTGGTAAGTGCGGAGAGGGTATGCAATACCACGTGAAGCGTTTATCGCCTGG
>JAAZNB010000423.1 GCA_012798515.1 Chloroflexota bacterium | reverse complement strand
TTTAAAAAGAGTGCGAGATGGCTGTATCTGGCGGCACATTTTGTGCCGCCAGATACAGCCATCTCGCAGAAAAATCTTTTCTCCCCCTCTGCGCGGCGCTTTTGGCCGCGGAGAGGGGGCCGGGGGGAGTGGCAAAAGTCCGCAAATGCATCTGGCAATTTAGATGCATTTACCCTGATAAACGATGGCCTACACCAATCCCCGTATCGCATTTGCTGGTAGAATTATCAGGATATGCCTTGCCCATGAAGCCGGGGAAGACCGCAGAGATGTAAACAGGGCAAGGGTATTGGATCAAATCTGTTTTACCAGAGCGACTCAACATGTGTGGAATAACAGGGTTTATTGACGGTACACGGGGAAGATCTCAGGCGGAGTTAGCAGAAATCGCTTCCCGCATGGCAGCGCGCATCCTGCACCGCGGGCCGGATGACGGTGGCGTGTGGACCGATCAAGCGGCCGGGATAGCCCTGGGCTTCCGCCGCCTGGCAATCTTAGACCTTTCCCCTACCGGGCACCAGCCCATGTTCTCGCGGGACAACCGCCTGGTGATCATCTTTAATGGAGAGATCTATAACTATCAAGAGCTGCGCCGGGAGTTGGAGGCCGGGGGCTGCCAGTTCCAGGGGACTTCGGATACCGAGGTTATGCTGGCCGCCATCCGGGAGTGGGGCATTCCAAAAACGGTGCAGCTGCTCAACGGCATGTTTGCCTTCGCCCTGTGGGACTGCGCCGAACATACCTTGACCCTGGGTCGCGATCGCCTGGGGATCAAGCCGCTGTATTATGGCTGGGCGGGAGAGACTTTCCTGTTTGGTTCAGAGCCCGGGGTGTTTGTATCCCATCCGGACTTCGCGCCCACGATCAACCGCACTGCGTTGTCGCGGCTGCTGCAATACAATTACATCCCCGCGCCGCACTCGATTTACGCAGACGTCTTTAAATTGCCGCCTGCTTCGACGTTGACCATCCGGGCCTCTCAGCCCGGGTCCCGCCCGGAGCCGGTGGCCTACTGGTCGGCCGCTGAAATGGCCGCCGAGGCGCTGGCCAATCCCTTTCGAGGCAGCCCGGAAGAGGCCGTAGACGCCCTGGACGAGATCCTGCGCCGGTCGGTTCGCGAACGCATGGTAGCCGACGTTCCCCTGGGCGCATTTCTCTCCAGCGGAATTGATTCCAGCGCCATCGTGGCCCTCATGCAGGCGCAGAGCAGCGCCCCGGTGCGCACGTTCACCATCGGGTTCGAACAGGCCGAGTTCAATGAGGCTGATTACGCCCGGGCCATCGCCGGCCAGTTAGGAACGCAGCACACCGAGGTTACCGTGACAGCCCAGGAGATGCGCGACGTCATTCCCAGCCTGCCGCACATGTTCAGCGAACCCTTTGCCGACTCCTCACAGATCCCCACCTACCTGGTCTCGCGCATCGCCCGCCAGCAGGTCACCGTCAGCCTCTCGGGAGACGGCGGTGACGAGCTGTTCGCCGGGTACAACCGCTACCGCTGGACGAACTCGGCCTGGCGATGGATGTCACGTTACCCCGCCGGGGCGCGCCGGGCCCTTTCGTCCTGGGGGCAAAAGATCTCACCGGCCGGCTGGAACCGCGCTTTCCACGCCCTCCGCCCCCTGACGCCGCCGGCGCTGCGGGTCTCGGAGCAGGCCGAGAAATGGCGCAAAGTTTTGGACGTGATGGGCGCCAGCTCGCTGGAAGCTGCCTATCACGGAATGGTTACCTTCTGGAAAGACGCTCCCACCCGGGTGCCCGGCCCCCTGGGCCTGGCCGATGAACGCCTGGACCCCGATTTCATTGCCCAATTGAACGACCCGGTGTCACAGATGATGTTCATGGACCTGGTGACCTACCTGCCCGATGACATCCTGGTCAAGCTCGACCGGGCAGCCATGTACGCCAGCCTGGAAGGCAGGGTGCCTTTCCTGGATGACCACCGGGTGGTGTCTTTCGCCTGGCGCCTGCCCATCGGCTACAAACTCCACCCGGAAGGCAGCAAATGGGCCCTGCGCCGGGTATTACAGCGCTACCTGCCAGACTACGA
>JAAZNB010000422.1 GCA_012798515.1 Chloroflexota bacterium | reverse complement strand
CGCACCACGGTGTGCTATCCCAGCCTGAACGTCAAGATCGCCGGCAGCCACGCCGGGCTGACCACTGCTACCAACGGGGCTACCCACCAGGCCATGGAAGACATCGCCCTGATGCGCGCCCTGCCCAACATGACCGTTATCATGCCCGCCGACGCCGCCAGCACACGCCTGGCGCTGCGCGCCGCCGCCCAATGGGATGGGCCGGTCTACCTGCGCCTGACCCGCGTCCCGGTGCCGGCTATCTACGACGACCGGCTCGATTTCCAGATCGGCCGGGCCATCACCGTGCAGGCAGGCCAGGACGTGACCCTGATGGCTATCGGTGACATGCTGCCCAAGGCTTTGCAGGCCGCAGCGCAGCTGGCCGGCCAGGGCATCTCGGCCCGTGTGGTGGACATGCACACCATCAAACCCATCGACGAGAGCGCCATCCTGGCCGCCGCCCGCCAGACGGGTGGTATCGTCACCGTCGAGGACCACACCATCGTGGGCGGCCTGGGCAGCGCCGTGGCCGAAGTGTTGGCCGAAAAGCACCCCGCCCGCCTGCGCCGCATTGGAACGCGCGACCGCTTTACCGAATCCGGCGATTACGAGGCCCTGCTGAGCAAATACGGCCTGTCGGTCGAGCATATCGTCGCCGCCGCCCGGGAGGTACTGGCCCGTTAAAAGCCCGGTGTGCGCCGGCGCCGTACCCGGCCCGGGAAAATTCCCCATTGGCGCCAGTTCGGGCGAATGGGTTGTGTATCTACTATGGGGCGGTTTCAGCGCTCCATAGTAGATACACGTTCGTATTGGTATTTGTGTATCGAAAAAGGAAATAATGGGCCGGCGCCGGCTTCAGCGGCGCACGATGGCATCCGTCATGCGCGCCACCCGCGCCATGCGCGCCACGTCGTGTACACGGACGATGTCAGCCCCGCGGGCAATGCCCACCGCGACCGCCGCGGCGGTGCCTTCCTCGCGTTCCTGCGGCGGCAGGTCCAGCGTATAACCGATGAAAGACTTGCGCGACGGGCCCAGCAGCAGAGGATAGCCCAGGGCGCGGATTTCACCCAGGCGGTCCAGCAACTCCAGGCTGTGTTCCACCGTCTTCCCGAACCCGATCCCGGGATCCAGGAGGATGTGCTCGTCGGGGATGCCGGCCGCGTGGGCCCGCTCCACGGCTTCGAGCAGTTCAGCTTTGACCTCTGCCAGCAGGTTGTCGTATTCCACTCCCACGTAACGCCCGCCCAGGCGCTGGCGCAGTTCGGCGCTGCCCGGCTTCAAACGGTTGTGCATCAAAATCACCGGCGCCCCGTGGCGGGCCACCACCGCGCCCATCTGCGGGTCGGCGCCCAGGGCCCACACGTCGTTGATCCAATGGGCCCCGGCGTTCAAGGCGGCTTCAGCCACCGCGGCTTTGTAGGTATCCACAGACAGGATCGGCCCCAGGCGGGCGGCCGTCAGGGCTTCCACCACCGGGACGATCCGCTGCAGCTCTTCTTCTTGTGAGACGTAAGCCGCCCCCGGCCGGGTGCTCTCGCCGCCAATGTCCAGGATGTCGGCGCCCGCTGCGACCAGGCTGCGGGCGTGTTCCACCACCGCCGCCACAGGATCAGCGGCCATCAGCAAGCCATCTCCCGAAAAGCTGTCCGGGGTCACGTTGATGATGCCCATCACATAGGTCCGTTGCCCCCAGGGCAACGGGCTGCCAGGTCTTTGCTCAGTCACGTTTCACTCCATACGCTCCGGGTGGTCCCGGTCGGGACGCCAGAACAGGGTTACCCCCGAGCGGTCCACCCCGGCCAGCATCTCCTCAACCGTGCGCCCTGTCTGCGGGTGGCGCAGCTCGGGCGCCAGATCGGCCAGGGGTTCCAGCACAAAGGCCCGTTGAGCGACTCCCCAGTGTGGAATCTGCAAATCCTCTGTTTTCAGGATCAAGTCGTCGTAGAACAGGATATCCAGGTCGATAATGCGCGGGCCGTTGCGGACGACCTTCTCGCGGCCCATTTCTTTTTCGATGGCCTTGAGGTAACGCAGCAGCGCTTCAGGCGCCAGGTCCGTGGCGGCTTCCAGAGCCTGGTTGAGGAAATCGGGCTGGTCCAGGTAACCCCAGGGCGGGGTCTGGTAGACCGGCGAAATGCGCCGCACGTGAACCTCCGGCGCCAACAGGGATACAGCCTGCTGTAAGTGGTGAAAACGATCCCCCAGGTTGGTTCCAAGAGCCAGGTAGATGCGATGTTCCAAGTTCGTCCTTTGGTCAGATTCGTTCGACCAGCGTCGCCAGGAGCGGCCCCGGTAATATTGCACTCATCCACATTCCCGCCGGCAGCGAGGACCCCTTGAGCATGTCCAGTAGAGCATGCAACAGGGCCAGGCCGTCTGCCCCGGGCCGGCCGCCGATTACCCGCGCCGCCTGTGGAAAGGCAGCGCCATAACCGTTCTGATCCCAGGCACTGCCCGCCAGGAGGCGCACGTCTTCGGGGGCCAGCTCGCCCTGTACCAGGGCCGCCTGCAATGCCGCCAGCCCGCTGCTGGCATCTTCCGCTCCAGAGGGAAAGGTCAGGCGCGCCGCCAGGCGGGCCTCCGGGACCAGGTTATACCGGCCCACGGCGCGCGGCGAGGCAAACAACTCGGCGGTGAAGGTCTCGCTGGCCCACTCGGCCAGGACCACCAGGTGCTGCTCGCCGGCCGCCATGCCACGCCCGGCCGCGTGGGCCAGGTAATGCGCCATGCCCGGCCGGTCTTCCCAATAGAACCACACCGGGCGCCCCGTGGGCGCTGCATTCGCCCCGGCGACGGGATCCGCTCCAAGCCAGTGGACCTCTTCCAACGCATCCAGGCGCAGCCCATAGCGGGCGGCCAGGCGCGCCAGCCCCGGGACCACCCCGGCGCCATCCGGCGCCAGGCGTTCCTCCAGCCCACCGATCCAATACATCTCGCTCATACGCCATCCTCTCGCAGGGCATTGAGCATGTCCGCCAACAAGCCGTAGGCAGTGGTCTCCGGGGAGGGGTTGCCCTCCACGATGCCCAGACCGGGCAGAACGTCCATGGCGAACTCGACATAGGAGCTGGTCCCATGGATGTTGGACAGCACCGATTCGGCCGGCACCTGTTCCGGGCACACGCTGGCCCGCAGCCCTTCCCCCTGCCGCTGCACCCGGCACACCAACTTCCAGCGCTGCCCGGATTCCCGGGCAGATTGGAGCATGGCGGGGGTGATGGCGCTGATACCGGTGCGCTGCACGTCCTGCGGCCGCAGGGGCACGCCCATCAAGACCGTGGCCAGGGCGGCTACCTTGACTGCCGCGTCCCAGCCCTCGACGTCGTTGAGAGGGTTGGTTTCGGCAATACCGATCGATTGGGCATAGACGATGGCCTCTTCCAGGGATTCGCCGCTCTCCATCCGCTCCAGGATCATGTTGCTGGTGGAATTCAGGATACCTTGAAAACCGCGCAGTTCCACACACGGCAGTCCGCCGCGGAACAAGGAGAAAATAGGGGCGCCATCCATGACGGCCGACTCGAACAGGAAACGCCGGCCCTGGGCATGCGCCAGCCGGTTCAATTCAGCATAGGCGTGCACCACCGGGCCCTTGTTGGCGGTGATGGCGTGCATCCCCTGGCGCAGGGCTGCCGCCAGATGATCCGTAGCGGGCTGCCCGGTGAGATGGTTGATGGGCGTGTTCTCGAACAGCACGTCTCCCGGGCAGGCCTGGATGAAGTCCAGGATGGTGGCCGGGGTGGGAAGGGTGGAAAAGCGATCCAGCCGGCCCCCGGATTCCAGGCAGGCCAGGGCAGCCTCCAGGTCGATGCCCCGCAGGTCGATGGCCATCCCGTGCCGCCCGGTGGCGATACCGTTCACCTGGAAGGTGATTTGATAACCGTCCTCCAACTGGGCGCGTTTACGCAGCAGGAGACGCGCCAGGGCGCGCCCTACGTTTCCAAAACCGACGAATACCAGAGCATAGTGTCCCAATGCAACTTCCTCGATGATGGTCTAGCAGGTGAGAATGCAGTTCTACCCTTCTAAGGGCAGATGTAGTTTGCCGTGGGTTTGTTACACCGGCGGCCAGGGGTATGGCCGGCGCCGCCCGCTGGGATAGGGAAAGAAACCGCTCTCGACCAGGCGTTGAGCCCGCGTCGCCAGTGAGCCGATTTCATGACGGCTCAAGAGCTCTTCCAGGTGACAGCGGTACTCGTCCGTGACCTGCAAATCGCCGGTAAAAGTGCACAGGTCATCGCTCAGGCCCTTATCAATGGCCTCGCCGGCAAAATCCCACACCACGGTGCGCAGCTTATCCTCGGTGTGGAAGCAGACGCCGTGGTCGATCAGCCACAGGTGGTCCTGGCGATCGCACAAGATGTGGCCGGCCTTACGGTCGGCGTTGTTGACCAGCAAATCGAACAGGGCCACCGGCCGCAGGCGCTGTTTCTCTGCCTCGGTGAAACGGAAATAATGGTACTCCGGATCGTGATCGATGTAGAGCTGCAGCGAACCGGGCCCCAGGGGCAGTTCGTCCTGGCGGTAGACCGTGGGCGGGACCAGGTCCCAGCCCAGAGCCTCGCTGACCCAGAATGCCGCCACCTCGCGTTTAGCCAGGGTGCCCGGCGGGAAATCCCACAGGGGCTGTTCTCCTCGCGCAGGTTTATACACCGCGGTGAGATCCGCGGATTCATACGTCAAATTGCACATGAACGTGTAGTTCGAACCAATTAAGAACTGGCCTTGCAGGTCAAGCTTGGCTTTCTGCAAGGCCATCAAGATCCATTCTTTGTTTTGCATTGTGGCCATATTACCACACCACACTTCTTCCGGAGCTACCGGTAATAAGCTTCAATGGTAACTGCTCAGAGGTAGGGGAGGAAGTTCCCGAATTCACCTCGGGCCGAGTAATTACCTTTAATGTTTGTGCCCGTTCCTCTTGGGACAGAAATGCCCTTCCGGTTCCATGGCTTCGCCGCACAACGGGCAGATCGGCCGGCCACGACCGGCGACTTCCAGCCCCCAACGGCACATCGAACGCAGCTGCGACCGTGAACACCAGAATCGGACCACGGCGGCCTCTTCCGTCGGCTGTGCTTCGCCAACGCTCTCGCGCGCCACCAATACCAGTAAATCCCGGTCCGAATCATACGCCAGGCCCAGTTCTCCAACCCGGAAAACGGGATCGACCGGCGGGCGGATGTGCATTTTCTCTTCCACATAATCCGAAGACGCCTCCGGCAGTTCCGGATAACGGTCCACGATCTCACTCAAGAACTGTTCTACACCAATCGCCAACGTCTGAATCTGGAATTTTTCTACAACCAGGCTGACGGTTCGGTTTCCCTGCCAGGCTTGAATGTAAAACACTCGTTGGCCCGGCTTACCAATGGCGTCGGTCGTAATATGGTTAACAGGATCAATGTCAATTTCAGTAGGTGCCATAACCTTCAGCCCTCCATGGGTTTGTAAAGTTAAGTATACCAGAGATCATTTCTCGCATACGGGGCCTTCAGGGCCGGCGCGCCGGCCGTGAAGGAAAAGGAAAACCGGCCTCACCGCCCTGGATCAGCATCCCCAACGTGGCGACCCAGGTCTTGCCCCCATGCGATCTGCTCCACCGGCACATCCCAGGCCAGTAAAGTCAAGATCGTACGTCTGAACGGCTCGCCCTGGCCGGTGGTCATCAAAATAGTCCGGCCTGGCGCGGTCCCGGCGCGGTCCACCCGGGCCAACAGCCGCTTTGCCTGGCGGGCGACGGCCGGGGCAGGGTCGATGACGCGCACCCCGGGTCCAACGATCTCCTGGATCAGGGGAATGACGAAGGGGTAATGCGTGCAGCCCAGGACCACCGTATCGATGCCTTGCGCCAACATGGGCCCCAAGGCCTCTTCCAGAATTGCGCGTGTCCGTTCCCCTTGCAATCGTCCCGCCTCGATCTCTTCGACCAGGCCCGGGCAGGTATGTTGCAAGACCTTCACGTCCCGGGCGAAGCGTTCCACCACCGAGGCGTACAAGGCTCCCTGGAACGTGGCCGGGGTGGCCAGCACGCCCACCACGCCGGAGCGGGTCTGCTCGGCGGCCGGTTTGACGGCCGGTTCCATGCCCACGAAGGGCACCTGGGGGAACACCTGGCGCAGGTGATGCAGCGCCGCAGCCGAGGCTGTGTTGCAGGCTACCACGATCAGGCCGGCGCCACAGCGCAGCAGGTAGCGTGTGATCTCCTCCGAATAATGGCGCACCGTCTCCAACGACTGGGTTCCGTAAGGGACGTGCGCCTGGTCGGCAACAAAAAGCACCGGCTGGCCCGGTATGTGCCCGGCGATAGCCCGCAACACCGACAGCCCGCCCACCCCGGAATCGAACATGCCGATCAAGGCCGTTCCCGCGGGCGGCGTCGCAGCCGGCTTCATCGTCGCTTGCCTGCCTGGGCGGCCTGGATGAAGGCCCGGAACAGGGCCTGCATGGGTGCCGCGTCCACCAGCCATTCGGGATGCCACTGTACTCCCACCCCAAAGGGATGGCCGTCCAATTCTACGCCTTCGATCAGGCCATCCGGGGCGTAGGCGTTGGCGCGCAGGCCGGGCGCGGCCCGGTCGACCCCCTGGTGGTGCAGGCTGTTGACCTGCACCTGCCGCTGGTCGAGGATTTTTTCCAGGACGGTGCCGGATTCCAGGGTAACCGCGTGGGCCGGGTAGTCCCGCGGGATGTCCGGATACCAATCGTGACGCAGCGCCCCGGGAAGCTGAGCCGCCACGTCAGTATACAGGCCTCCGCCCAGGGCCACATTGATCACCTGGATCCCGCGGCAGATGCCCAGGAACGGCCAACCATTCTCGGCTGCCAGGCGTACCAGGCCAATCTCGATCTCGTCCCGTTCCAGATCGATACCGTTGATCCTGGGATGGGGTTGGCCATCGAAACGCTGCGGGGCGATGTCGCCTCCGCCGCTCAACAGCAGGCCGTCCAGGCGCTCGTACAGCGCCGGAGACTGCTCGGCCGGCAGCCCAACCGGAATGAGCACCGGCAGCCCCCCGGCTCGGAACACGGCCCGCACGTAAGCCTGTGACAGGTTGTTCTGGTGAACCCCATTTTCAGGGGCATCTCGGTTGCAAGTAATCCCAATCAGTGGCGTCATCATCGCTCTATTATAGAACTGAAAGGGCGCAACCTGTGCGGGTTGCACCCTACGAAATCAACCTGATTCTTCTCACCTGTTGAGCAAAAGCGTGCAGGAAAGAAAACACCCGTGTCGAAACCGGGCAGCGGTCTAGAATTTTTGTTTGAGCCGTGCGCTCTTGCCGGTCCGGCCGCGCAGGAAGTACAGGCGGGCGCGGCGTACTTTGCTGTGACGATCGACCACAACCTTGTCGATGCGGGGGGAACGGGTCAGGAAGGTACGCTCCACGCCGACCCCATTGGAGGCCACGCGGCGAACGGTAAAAGTAGAGTTGGTGCCGTTATTGTGTGTATACAGAACGACGCCTTTGAACTCCTGGATACGTTCGCGGTTGCCTTCTTTGATTTTTACGTGTACGCTAACCCCGTCACCTGGCAGCAGGTGAGGGATGTTGGGGTTTTCAGGTGCCTCGATCTCTTTCAACAGGTCGCTCATCTTTACCAATCCTTACATCATGATTGCATCATTCCACTTTAACAACGCGAGGCCAGATTATAACACGGGTTGTGTACGGCGTAAAGGCAGATTGTAAATTGGCGCAGGGTAGGAAATGCATCTAAATTGCGAGATGCGTTTCCTACCCTTTTCCACTCCCCCGGCCCCCTCTCCGCGGCAAAAACGCCGCGAAGTGGGGGAAAAAAGATTTTTGTGCGAGATGGCTGCTTCCAGCGGCACAAATGTGCCGCTGGAAGCAGCCATCTCGCACTCTTTTTAAGGGGTGGGTGACAGCACTTTGCATAGATAAAACGTTTTGACGTATTTACCCTGTAAATTAGCGCAAAAGAAGCGCCTGCCCGGAGGCAGGCGCCTGTGTTCAAATACGCGTGCAGAAACTACTGGTTGGCGATGGTGTCGTTGGCCTTGGTGACGGCGTCATTCAAGGCTTCTTCCGGTGTCTGGACCCCGTTGGCAACTGCCGTCATAGCGTCGGCGATGATGCTGCGGATCGGGTTCCAGGCCGCGATGGTCGGTTCGGTGCGGCCGTAGGGCAGCCAGCTGTAGGCGTCGCCGTAAAGCGCGTTCTCAGCGATGAAGCCGGACAGCTGGTCCTTGGTCGACTGGCGAGCCGGGAAGTAGGCCGTGGCCTGCACCCATTCCGAATTCGGCTCGTTATCCATCAGCCATTTCACAAAGGTGAAAGCCGCCCGCTGGCGGGCATCGTCGGTCTTGAAGATGGCCACGCTCGGCCCGTACAGGTCCACTACCGGGTCCGCTGTGGTGTGCGGGGAGGGAGCAATGCCCCAATCCTGGACCACAGCCGCTTCGTCGATGGCCTGTTTGTAGTAGGGCAGGCCGGCGGAAGAGCCAAAGGCGAAAGCAATCTTGCCCAGGGAGAAGTCGGTCTGGTCCTGGTAGGCCTGGCCAATGACGATGGCATAATTGTTGGTGAAGAGGTCGCTGATGAAGTTCAGCGTGTCCAGGCCGGCCTGGGAGTCGAAGGCCACCGTCTGGCCGTCTTCGTTGAGCAGGTCGCCGCCGCGGCTGAAGATCCAATTGGCGAAGCGGGAAGCGTCGGTGTTCATTTCGTAGCAGTACACGTCGGGCGCCTTGGTGACCAGCTCACAGGCGTTCATGAAATCGTCCCAGCTGGCCGGCGGCTCGGTGATTCCGGCGGCGCTAAGCAGGTCATTGTTGTAGTACATCACTTCCATGCTGCGCATGAAGGCGATGCTGTAGACCTGGTTGCCCGCCTGCGGGTAGCGGTCGATGAAGGCCGGGAAGATGTCATTCATGTCTTCGTCGCTGAAGCCAATTTCCGGATCGGCCATCAGGTCGTCCAGGGGGATGACGGCGTCGGAATTGACATAATTCGAAACGTCATTCTGGTAAGCGATCGTCAGGTCCGGGGGCGTCCCGGCGGCGATGGCAGCCGTAACTTTGCTATACAGGTCGCTGTAGGTGCCCTGGTAAGTCGCCACGACCTGGATGTCCGGGTGAGAGCTGTTGAACTCGTCGATCAATGCGCCCAGGGCTTCTTGCTGCGACTGGCTCTGACCGTGCCAGAACTGGATTTCGATGGGTTCGGCCGGCTCGGCGGCGGCTTCCGTCGGCGCTTCTTCGGTAGCAGGGGCCATGGTCGGCTCAGTAGACGGCGCCTCAGTTGCAGGCACCGCGGTCGGTTCGGCGGTTGGGGCAGCGCAGGCCGACAGCAGCATAGCCAGCACGCTCAACGCCATTACAACAAGAAAAACAGGGTTCTTTCTCATTCCTTTTCTCCTCAAGATCTTTCTAGAATCTGGATTCCCGCCTGGAGGCCGGGCGGTTCCCCGTTGACCGGCCTGAATTTGGACGCAATTTGTCTCTTCCTGTTTCTATATTACGACGATTCGAAACCCAATACTGCACTTTAATGGCCGTGGAGGAGGGATCGGTCACCTCTACCAGGCCCATACAAAACCAACACAATCCTGACCTTTTGATTCTAGCTGCTCATTTTTAAAGCGCCTGGATCGTTCGATTAAAGTTTGTTTAATATCTGCCCCTACCGGGCGCGACTAGCCGCGGATCCCCACGGTAGCGATGCCTTCGATGAACCAGCGCTGCAGCAGCAGGTAGATCAGGATCACGGGGATCACACTGATGGTCACCGCCGCCATCAGCAACTGCACCTGCGTGCCGGCGTCTTTAATGAAAGCCGCAATGCCAACCTGGATCGGCCGCAGCAGCGGGTCGTTGGTGACCAGCAACGGCCACATCAGAGAGTTCCAGCTGCCCAGGAAGGTGAACAGGGCACTGGTTACCAGGGCCGGTTTGGAAAGCGGGAGGACGATCGACCACAGGTAGCGCAGGTGCGTACAGCCATCGATCACCGCCGCGTCGCGTAGATCGGAAGGAATGGCCCGGAAGAACTGGCGTAGCAAGAAGATGCTGAAGGCGCTGGCCGCCCAGGGGATGATCATGGCCTGGTAATGGTCGATCCAGCCCAGTCGGCGGATCATAATGAAATTGGGCACCAGGGTCACTTCGAACGGCACCATCATGGTGCTGAGCAACACGAAGAACAGCACTTCGCGACCGGGAAAGCGCATGCTGGCGAAGGCATAAGACGCCAGCGACGAGGTAATCAGGACGCCCAGCACGGTCATGGTGGCGATGAGAATCGTGTTGAAGAAATACCGCGGGAAGATGTCCACCTGGTTCCAGGCTTCCACGTAGTTGGACCACAACCAGTTCTTGGGCAGCAGGCTGGCGGCGGCCGAGGCCTCTACGTAACCCTTCAAGGAGGACAAAACCATCCACACGAAGGGAAACAGCGACCACAGCGCCCCGGCAATCAAAATCAGGTAGATCAGCGCCTGGCTTAGATGATGTCTGGTCCGGTTCATACGGCCGTTAAAAATGGCCATGTTTCTCTCCTCACTCCTGCTCCGTGCGGTCGCCAAAGAAACGGAAATTGAACAGGGTCAAGACCATGATGAGCACGGAAAGCAAGACGGCTATCGTGGAGGCATACCCAAAGTTCGATTTGGTATACAGCTGGTCGAACATATACACGGTCAGGGTGTTGGTGGTGTGCAGCGGCCCGCCCAGCACCTGCGCCGAGGCGGAATTCATGGCGTAGATCTGGTTGAAAGATTGCAGCGAGTTGATGATCGAGATCACCAACACGAAAAACGTGGTCGGCGCCAGCAAGGGCAGGGTAATGTAGCGGAAGAGTTGTACGCCGTTGGCGCCATCGATGCGGGCTGCTTCGTAGATTTCACGGGGGATGTTGGTCAGGCCGGCCAGGAAAATGACAATGTCATACCCCATGGTCTGCCACACGGTAAAAATAGCGATGGCGATCAGGGCCACGCTGGGGCCATGCAGCCATTCCGGAAAGTTGAGCTGGTACTGGCGGTTCAGGATTTGGAAGATCCCGGCCGGCTCGATCAGCCAGCGCAGGGGTTGCAGGCCAAACAACTTCAATAGCTGGTTGGCCAGGCCGCTGGACGGGTTGAAGATCCACGACCAGACTGTGGCCGACCCGACCGTCGAGATCACGTAGGGCAAGAAGAACACCGTACGGAAGAAAGCCTTACCCCGGATGCGCTGGTAGAGCAGATAGGCAAAAAACAGCCCGAAGGCCATGGCGAAGGGCAGCGTCATCAACGAGTAGGTGAAGGTGGTACCCAGCGAGCTCCAGAACTCTGAACTGCCCAGGGCGCGGACGTAATTGTCGATACCGATGAAAGTAAATTTGTTGATTGGCCCCTTGTTCAGACTGATGTAGATGGCATTGAACACCGGGTATATGTGAAAAATGCCCAACACCAGAAAAGCCGGCAGGATGTATAGAAAGGCGCTCCATTCATAACGTTTGAGAGACGAGGCCGGTTTGTCGTTCGAACGCACCGCGCCGGTCCCAGTATGATCGTCGGACGACCCGTTGATTTCCCCCTCGACCTGGATTGCAGTGTCAGCATTTACACCGCTCAATCTACCACTCCTGTAGAACAAAGATCCTGGCTAAAACGAACGTAGATTTGAGGTGTTGCAGTTCTCAGGGCCTGGCGCGGCCATCTAAAAGAACCGAATTCTATCTTATTCTAATCGATGAACCCAATCCTCGATCCCCATACGTGTTTAAGGATAGGTTAACGGTTTTTAACCGCTGCGCCGCCTAACCCTATTATAACGTCGGTTGAGCGGAAAGATGCAGGCCCCCGGCGCCCAGAAAATGAGAGGTTGTCTTCTCTACCGCCAATCGTCATAATTTAAATATGACAATATCGATCCTTTAGTTCAGATTGTCACAAAATACTTGAAATGCGCCGGGCCTCATGCTATGATTTTTTACAATATAGGTAATTCCACACAGAGAAGGGCGAGGACCTCTTTCGACTCAAGCTGGGTGGTGGTTACCCATATAACGTGAGGATTACCGGTACGCGGAGAAATAGCGGCTGAATCTTACTGGCGGCAAACCGCCGGGTAAGACAACGAGGTGGAGGTTCCTCTCTGCGAAGGGAGCGCTAACCCTGGACCAATAGGGGAAAATCGATCGATCAGCGGATGCCTCCGGAGTCCAATACGGGCTTCTTTCTCCAAAACAACACAGCAGCAATGCATCCAACCCCCCAGCGGGTCTCAACTGTCAACTGGTAGTCGTCCTGGTAGTCCTCTGACGTTCACCTCAATTCACCGAGGTGACCTTGTCGTTGTTTTTTCCTGTACGGGACGTCCCTACGGCAGGAAAGACAGGCGAACCTATTATTGGAATGAACAGGCCAAAAGGAGAGCAAAATGGAAGACACACCCATCCCCTACAAACTTCCGGCCAGCGGGCGGTACGCCAATCTCGAGTTCACCCCCCTCGATCGTTACATTGACCCGGATGAAACCATCGACACCAAGGAATACTGCCTGGATATGGAAACCATCGAAATTCTGATGGCGGATAAAGTCGCTACCGGTGGATAAACGGGTTACTCTTCGCCGCGGATGCGCCGCCGGTCGAGCGCCAGCTGGATGGTCTGTTCCAGATCATCCAGGTTTACCGGTTTAAACAGGTAGCCATCGGCGCCCAGGCGGACAGATTGTTCGCTCCATTCATCTTCACTCTCCTCGGTCACCATCACCACCGGAAGTCCATCCCAGTCGTTGTGCGTACGGATAAACGAAAGCAGCTCCAACCCGGCTAATTCTGGCTTTTGTATGTCCAGAAAGAGCAGATCGGGCTGCTCGCCATCCAGCAGCGTTTCCATAAACGTCCCCGGTTCGTGAAAATCCTGAAACTCATAGCCCAAGTCCCCCAGCAGCTCTTGCATCAAGCGCCGGAGGAGGGCATCGTTGGCGACTAGCCAGGCCATTGGTTTCACTTCCATTTACTCCAACATAGATTTAATTGCTTCTGCCAGGTCGATGTTGATCCCCGGCACAGTGGCCAGCTCTTCCACACTGGCTTCTTCGATCGCTTCGATGGAGCCAAATTGGGTCAGCAAGGCCTTTCGCCGCGTAGGCCCGATCCCCGGGATGGCGTCCAGGCGCGAGGCCAGGCCCAGCTTGGTGCGCCGTTTGCGGTGCGCCGTGATGGCAAAGCGGTGGGCCTCGTCGCGCACGCGTTGGATCAGGTACAGCCCCTGCGACTGGCGCGGCAGGAGCAGCGAGTTTGACTGCCCCGGCAGGAAGAGCTCTTCCTCTTGCTTGGCCAACCCCGTCACCGGCACGCGGCCCAGCAGGTCGAAACGCTCCAGGACGGCCACGGCCCGCCCCAGCTGTCCTTTACCACCGTCCACGATGAGCAGATCCGGCAGCACGGCGAAGGAAGGGTCCACCTTCTTGCCTAATTTGGTTTGCTCCTGGGCAGCCACCCAGCGCCGGAAGCGCCGGGTGAGCACTTCTTCCATGCTGGCGAAGTCATTGGGCCCTTCGACCGTCTGGATGTTGAAACGGCGATACAACTTCTTGCTGGGCACTCCCTGCTCGAACACCACCATACTGCCCACCGAAGCCGTCCCCTGCGTGTTGGAGATGTCGTAGCACTCGATGCGGTTGGGCGGGCTGGGTAGCTGCAACGCCTGCTGTAACTCGGCCAGCGCCTCACTCTGCCGGTTGGTGTCCACTTCCCATTGGGCGCGCAAGGCTTTCAGCGTCTCGACGGCGTTCTCGGTCGCCATCTCGACCAGCTCCTGGGGGGTGCCGCTGTGCGGCACGACCAGCTCCACCATCTGCCCGTGACGGCGCGTGCGCAGCCACTGCTGGATGATCTGCGCCTCTTCGATCTCGTTGGGCAGCAGCAACTGCGGCGGCACCAGGGCCGCCTCGGAATAGAACTGTTTCAGGAACTCGGCCATCACTTCGCTGTCGGCTTCGTCCTGCGTGCCTTCCAGGATGAAATATTCGCGGCCGATCAGCTTACCGGCGCGCACGAAGAAGATCTGCACGCAGGCTTCGCTGTCGCTGCGCGCCAGGGCAATCACGTCTGAATCCATTTGCTCGGCAGAGATGACTTTCTGGCGCTCCACGACCTTTTCGATGGCCTGGATCTGGTCGCGCCTGGCCGCCGCCTGCTCGAAACGCAGCTCCTCCGCGGCCGTCTCCATCTCGCTCTGCAAGCGCTCCACGATAGGCTGGGTGTGGCCCTCCAGGAAATGCCCCAGGTCGGCGATCAGCTGGCGGTAGCCCGCCTGGTCGATGGCGCCGATACAGGGCCCGGCGCACAGCTTGATGTCGTAATACAGGCAGGGGCGCGGGTCTTTCCCGGTGATCTCCCGGTCGCAGGTCAGGTAAGGGAAGATGCGCCGCAAGACGTCCAGGGTCTGGTGCACGGCCCACACACTGGTGTAAGGGCCATAATAGCGAGAACCGTCCTGGACCATCTGCCGCGTCACGGTAACCTTGGGATACGGGTCACCCCAATGCACTTTGATGTAGGGATATCGTTTGTCGTCCTTCAAACGCACGTTGTAGTGCGGGCGGTGCTTCTTGATCAGGTTCATCTCGAGGATGAGCGCCTCGAGCTCAGAAGCGACGACGATCCATTCGATGTCGGCGATATTGCGCACCAGCTTACGCGTCTTGTTGTCGTGGTCGTGGTTGCTGTGGAAATACGAGCGTACCCGGTTGCGCAAGTTGATAGCTTTACCGACGTAGATAATTGTCCCGGTAGCGTCCTTCATAATATAGCAGCCGGGTTTGGTGGGCAAAGTATTCAGGATGCCCTGAATATGGTCTGATACAGGCATCATGGGATTAATTTTAACCGCAAAAGGTCATATTTTTGTCATCATTAATGGGGATTGGCAGGATAAAAAGGGGGATTTTTCGAGAAAGAACAACCGCCGAGCCGGCTCTAGGCTACCCGCCTCCCGTTCAACGCCAGGTCGCATCCTTCCAGGACGGCTGCCATGGCAGTCTGCACGTCCCAGCCTTCTTTGCCGGCGGTTGGATAGAACCCATGGCTATACAGGCCTTCTCCCAGGGCGACGATCTCGGGCAGCGCCGGCCGCCACCGGGCGATCACCGGGTCGGCGCCATTGTGCGCGTGCCGGCGCAGGCGGTATTCGGTGTGGATCGCCCCGCAAAAGAGCTCCAGGCTGCGCGGTCCCGGCCCCCAGGCCGCAACCGGCTTCAACGAGAGGTAGGGTGTGGCGCCCAACAGGTTTACGCTGCCGGCGTGCGGATCACTGGCGGCGTAGTACAGGCTGCGCACACCGGACATATATACGGCGCCCATACACAGTGGACAGGGTTCGAGGGTGGAATACAGGCTGCACGCGTGCAGCTCGGAAGCCGGGCGCGCCACTGCCAGCAGGGCATTCAGCTCGGCGTGCGCCAGATGGTGGCGGTAAAGCCGGCTTTCGCCCGGCGGCTCTTCCATACCATTGCGCCCGCGCCCCAGGATCACGCCCTCCGCGTCTACCACGACTGCGCCCACCGGCACACTGCCGGTACGGTACGCCGTCCAGGCCTGCTCTACAGCGGCCTGCCAGGGAAAGGGCAGGTCAGACCACCTGAATGCCATTCCCCTCGACCACCTCGCCGATTTCCCAGGCCGTGCGTTGGGTTGCCCAGGCCCAGTCGATCATAGTGGCGCGCTTTTGCGGAGAAACGGCCAGCAGCAGGCCGCCGCTGGTCTGCGGGTCGAACAGCAGCATCTGGGCGGCTTCGTCCAGGCGAGCGTCGAAGCGCACCTGGGATTGGAAATACAGGCGGTTATCCGCGGCCCCACCCGGGAAGGTCCACTGTTCGGCGTACTTGCGGGCACAGTTCAAGAAGGGGATCTTATCGTATTCGATACGCAGCCCCACCCGGCTGGAACGGGCCATTTCCAGGCCGTGGCCCAGCAGGCTGTAACCGGTCACATCGGTCCCGCCGCGCACATCGAAGGAATTGGCCAGCTCGGCCGCGCCCTGGTTCAGGCGTTTCATCCATCCCACCGCTTCAGCCAGATCCTGCGGCTCGACTACCTCACGCTTCAAGGCCGTGGTGACCACGCCGAAGCCCAGGGGCTTGGTCAGCACCAGGCGGTCCCCCGGGCGCGCCCCGCCCTTGGTGATCATACGCCCGGGATCCACAAAGCCAATGGCCACCAGGCCAAACTTGGGCTCTTTATCCTGGACGGTATGCCCGCCCACAATGACCACGCCGGCCTCCAATGCCTTTTCGCCGCCGCCGCGGATGATCTCGGTGAGGATCTCGGGAGGCAGGTCGGGGGGAAGCGCGGCAATATTGAGGGCCAGGAACGGCTGCCCGCCCATTGCGTAGACATCCGACAGGCTGTTGGCGGCGGCAATGGCGCCATAGTCATAGGCGTCATCTACCACGGGGGTGAAGAAGTCCGTAGTCACCACCAGGGCGCGTTGGTCATCCAGGCGCCACACAGCTGCATCGTCAGGTTCACCTAAACCGACCAGCAGGTCAGGATAATTGGCAGCCTGGTAAAGGCCGCCCAGGGGGCGCAGAACCTGCGCCAGCGCTTCCGCGCTTAGCTTGGAAGCTCAACCTGCACAACTGGAAAGGCTGGTAAGGCGAATCTGTCGTCCAGAAGGAGCCAGATTGGGGTTACTCATAGAATAATTATACCGGATTCTCACCAGGAGCACCCCCGGATTAACCCCGGGAGTGCTCTACAATTCGGTTGAATTTTTACGGCCGGCCAATCTCCAAAGCAGGCGCCCCTACGGATTGGTCTCCGGGCCGGCCGGCGTCTGCGGCTGTTGGGTCACCCCTTGCGGCAGGGGGAACAGGAAGGGGGAATCGCTGGGCAGCAGCAGGGTCTGGATGCTGGGGGTCAGCTTGCTGATGTACTGGTAGGTCAGCAGGTTGGGGTTGTCTTGCAACGCTGCGGCGATCAATTCCAGCGACTGCGCTTCGGCCTGGGCCTCGATGACGCGCGCTTCGGCCGCGCCCTTGGCCTCGATCACCTGGGCGTCGGCTTTGCCTTCCGCCACCTGGCGGGCCTGCTCGGCTTCCTGTTTGCGTTGCTCCACCACGAAGCGCGCCTGCTGGGCCTGCTGTTCAGCGATCTGTTTCTGTTCTACCGAGGCGGCGTATTCGGGTGAGAATGTAATGTTACGCAAGACGAAATCCACCAACACCAGGCCGTTTTCCGAGAACTTCTGCTCCAGGTTGCGGCGCACTTCATCCACCATCTCAAACCGCTTCGAGCTGACCACTTCTTCCACGCCGAACTGCGAGACCGCATCGCGGATGACACCCCGCGTTTGGGGTCGCACGAAATCTTCCGAATAGCGATTCTGCCAGGCGATGTGGATCGAGACCGCCTGGTTTGGATCGATGGCGTAAATGACCGAGGCGTCGACGAAGATCTCCTGTCCATCGGCCGTGCGCGCCGCGATCGAATCGTCGCCCTGCACGTCCCCCTCACTGGTGCTAATCGACATGGTATACGTCTGCTTGGAAACCGGGTAACGCACCACCGATTCGGCGAAGGGGATCACCCAGCGCAGGCCGGGTTGCAGCGCATCCGAGCGATACCCGCTGGGGGACACAGCCGAGATTACCACCCCCCGCTCCTGCGGGTTGATAAACACCACCCCGGAACTGACCGTGGTCAATGCCACCGCCACCAGGAAGAGGATCAACGCCACCGTTCCCAGGCGGCGCACCGGCTGGTTGCGTGAAGTGCGCACCAGGATGATAGCCAAAACGCCAATCGCAGCTACCCAACCCAGGCCTGCGATCGCAGCGAATACATTCGCAATATTCATTCCCGCTCTCCTTATCAATTTGGCAAATCAATAATAATGGGATAAGATACCAACAAAGTATCTATCCGAAATTTATTGAGGGAGTTGTTTTTTGAGAGGGGATGCCCCCTCCTGATTTTCAGATAGGCTCCACGTAATTGTGCGGAGGATGGGAAACCTTTCTTTCACCTCCGGCGGAGTAGCTACCCAATAATTATAACGGCAGTTCGAAAGCAGTAAAACCAGGGAAGCAACCTTTGGCGATGATTACCAGCCGCATTATTGAATTGTGGAACACGAGCGGGAACGAACTGGGCGGGAAGGTCACTATGCCGGCAGACCTGCACCCCGCCCCGGGCCAATACCTGCTGGCCCGCCGGGAGGGCGCCATGGACCCGCTCCCCGTCCCGTTGTTCCCGGCCGGCCTCGCCCGCAGCGCCATGACCGTCGTGCCGCCGTTGCCCGATTCCTGGCGGGTGGGAGATACGTTGACGCTGCGTGGTCCATTCGGCAAAGGCTTTCACCTCCCCCGCCCGGCGCGCCGGGTACTTCTGGCCGACTTCGGTACCCGCCCCCAGTACCTGGCCCCGCTCATCGAACGAGCCCTGGCGCAAAACGCCGACCTGGCGTTGTTCGCCCTCCAGCCGCCGCCCGGCCTGCCGGCGGCGGTCGAACTCATCCCACCCGAGGCGCTGCCGGACAGCGCCTCCTGGGCCGATTACCTGGCCATCAGCCTCCCCCTGGCGCAGGCCACAGACGTACGCCGCCTGCTACGCCTGCCCCCGGGCCGGCGCCTGCCGGCCGGGCAGGTCCTGGTCGAAACGGACATGCCCTGTGGCAGCAGTGGAGAATGCGGCGTGTGCGCCCTACACACCCGGCGAGGGTGGAAGCTGTGCTGCCGGGATGGCCCGGTATTTGATCTTCATCTCATCGAGGTCGTATGAACGTATTAGCTGTTTTTGCCCACCCGGACGACGAAACCATGTTATTTGGCGGCGCCCTGGCACTGCTGGCGGCCCAGGGCGCGGCCGTGTACGGCTTGAGCGCCACCCGGGGAGAAGGCGGAGAAGCCGGCGAGCCCCCTGTGTGTGAACGCCACGAACTGGGCGCCGTCCGCCAGGAAGAACTGGCCTGCGCGGTGCAGGCCCTGGGGATGGCCGGCCTGACCTACCTGGATTACGTCGATCCCACCGTCGGGCCCGGGGATGAGCTCTACCCCTTCCAGGCCGAATGGGACATCCTGGTACAGCAAATCGCCGCCCACATCCGCAAGGTCGCAGCCCAGGCCGTCATCACCCACGGCTCCAACGGGGAATATGGCCACCCGGCCCACCAGCTGGTGCACCGGGCCACCCGGGCGGCAGTGGAATCGCTGCAGGATGCGCAGCTGCTGCTCTACAGCGCCCAGGCCAACTACCCGGACCACCCCAAACCGCACCTGATCAACAAAGACGACCCGGCTCATTTCCTGCTGGACGCCTCACCGGTGCTGGAGCGCAAGGTCGCCGCGGCCATGTGCCACCGCACCCAACACGCCCTGTTCGTGCGCCGCGCCTCCCAACGGGCCGGCCGGCCGTTGAGCGTTCCGGAAGTGATCGCCGCCTGGGAAAGCCTGCACCGTCACCTGCCGCCGGCGACGAGCGTACCGCTGCACGATCCCCTGGTTGACCTGCTGCGCTCGTCCGGCAGCGTGCACGAACCCGATCCGGCATGGCAGCTCGACAAGAACTCCTGATCGCGTCCCCCTGGTTGAACGCGGCGGGCAGCCTGGGCTTTACCCCGCCGGCCGGTTGGAACTGGCCGGAACCGCCCGGCGCTTTCATTACCCACCCGTTGAGCCTGTCCGCGCGCCAGCCTGCCGTCCGGCGGGGCGTGATTCACTATCCTGGCGGCAGTCTGCTGCACAGCGGGCTGCCCAACCCCGGGTTGTCTGCCGCCTTGCAGCGTTATGGGGAACGTTGGGCCCACGCCAGCCTGCCGGTGTGGGTGCACCTCTTCGGCGGGACCCCGGCAGAGGTTGCCGGCCTGGCGCGTACCCTGGAAGACGTGGAGGGTGTGGCGGCCATCGAATTGGGCATTCCGCCCGGTTGCTCCCGCCAGCAGGCTACCGAGCTGGTCTCAGCCGCCCTGGGCGAACTGCCTCTCATCGTTCAGGTAGCGCTGGACCGGGCCGGCGAGGACTGGCTGCGCGGCCTGGGTCGCCTGGACGTGTGCGCCATCAGCCTGGGCGCGCCTTACGGCAGCCTGCCGGCGCCGTCTGCGCCGCTTTCCGGCCGCCTGTACGGCCCGTCTCTATTGCCCCTGGCCTTCCAGGCGCTCAAGACAGCCCGGCGCTGGGACCTGCCGGTTATCGCCGGCGGCGGCGTCTACCGTCTGGAAGACGGCCGGGCGCTGCTGGAAGCCGGCGCCTGGGCCGTACAGTTGGACACGGTCTTGTGGGGATGACCCCGGCCGGGTCCTACATATCCAACGGGATGGTCACTGGCCCGTCGTTGATAATCTCCACTACCATGTGCGCGCCGAACACGCCGCACTGCGTGGGCACGCCCAGCTGGCGCAGCTGCCCGGCGAAGTGATCCACCAGTGGCGAAGCCACTTCCGGCGCCGCCGAGCCGAAGAAAGAGGGCCGGTTGCCCTTGTGCGTATCGGCATACAGGGTGAACTGAGAAACGACGATGGCCTCGCCGTGGATGTCCAGCACCGAAAGGTTCATCTTGCCCTGATCGTCGCTAAAGATGCGCAGCATGGCGATCTTGCGCGCCATGGCATTCACCGTATCGACGTTATCTTGCGGGCCGATGGCCAGCAAAATGACCAGGCCCGCCTGAATTTGAGCCACCTTTTGGCCCTCAACCGTAACACTCCCTTGCCGGACTCGTTGGACGACCGCTCGCACGATTCAACCTCCTGTTTATTGCGCCGTTTTTCAGGCAGTTCTTCCCCAGTTCTTCAGATTATACCCGCCCGCAAGCGCCCTTACACTTGGTATATACTCGTATACATGAACCAGACAAACCCTACTGCCCAGGGCGTGCACGCCGTCACCGGCGCCTTCGGCTACTCCGGTAAATACATCGCCGCTCGCCTGTTGGCGCAAGGGCAAACGGTGCGCACTCTGACCAACTCTCCCCGGCGGCGGAACCCTTTCCAGGGGCAGATCGAAGCCCATCCGTTCCACTTCGACCAACCCGAGCTGCTGGTGGAATCCTTGCAAGGCGTGCGGGTGCTTTACAACACCTACTGGGTGCGTTTCAACGCTTCCGGGTTCCGCCATAGCCAGGCGGTGGAGAACACGCTCACCCTGTTCCGGGCGGCCCGCGCCGCCGGCGTGGAGCGCATCGTCCACGTCAGCATCACCAATCCTTCACTCGAATCCGACCTGGAATACTTCCGCGGCAAAGCCCGCCTGGAACAGGCCCTGATCGATTCCGGGCTGTCCTACGCCATCCTGCGCCCCACCGTATTGTTCGGAGAAGAGGACATCCTGATCAACAACATCGCCTGGGTGCTGCGGCGACTGCCGGTGTTCGGCGTGTTCGGTGACGGCCAGTACCGCCTGCAGCCCATCTACGTGGACGACCTGGCTGCCCTGGCCGTGGAACAAGGCCACACCGCCGCCAGCCGGGTGATCGACGCCACCGGCCCGGAAACCTTCACCTACCGCCAGCTCGTCCGGGCCATCGGCGCGGCCATCGGAAAAGAACGGCCGCTCATCCCGGTGCCGCCGCGCTGGGGGTATCTGGCCGGCTGGGCCCTGGGGCAGCTGAAAGGCGACGTGCTGATCACCTGGGAAGAGGTGCTGGGGTTGACCCGCGGCCTGCTCTATACGCCCTCCCCGCCGGCCGGGACGACTCGCCTGACGGACTGGCTGGCCGGGCATGCTGCGAGCCTGGGCAGCCATTACGCCAGCGAGCTGGCCCGCCGCAAGGACCTCGAAAGGTCTTACCAGGAGATCTCCGGGCCAGGCTAGCGGCTGCTTCTCCCAGAAGGCCGGCTGAACTCTTTTACGCCAACCTTTCTCGTTTGACAAAAGCGAGATAAGATTAAGCCGGGTGCCGATCCCGATGACCCTGGTCAACCTGCGGGCGCCCTGGAGCCGTCTTGGAATTTAAACTCACTACTGCTTTCTTCCTGCGCATCCTCTCCCTGGCCCTGATCCTGGCCGCCGCCGGCCTGACTTTCTGGCAGTGGAACCAGTTTCAGAACCTGCCCGGCGGCCTGCCGCAAGGTTCTACCCTGGGTGGGGTGCCCGTGGGCGGATTAGATCCGGAGCAGGCCTCCGAGCGCCTGCTTCAGGCCTATCAGGCGCCGGTAGAGCTGCACTACGCCGGGGCCGCCATCCAGGTGGATCCGCAGCGCCTGGGGTTCCACCTGGACCTGGACGCCATGCTGGCCCAGGTCCGCTCCGCCGGCCGCCCGAAAGACCTGGGCGCTTTCTGGGATTATCTGTTCAACCAGCTGGAATATGCACCGGTCGCGATCCCCCTGGAAGCCGGCGTAGATGCAGACCAGGTGCGCACCTACCTGGAATCGGAAATCGTGCCGCGCTACGACCAGCCGCCCACCCCGGCCATCCCCCTGCCGGCCCGGCCGGAGCTGCAACCCGGCCAACCCGGCGAGACGCTGCAGGTGGACGCATCCATCCAGCCCATCCAGGATGCCCTGCGATCCCTCTCTGAGCGCACCGTCGACCTGCCGCTCCAGAACGTAGATTCGCTGCCCCCCCTCCCGGAGCACCTGCAAATCCAGCTGGAACAGATCCTGGATACCTCTGATTTTGGCGGCCTGGCTGAGATTTACCTCAAAGACCTGCAAACCGGGCGCACGATCCATTTTGCCCGTATGAACGGCGCGGACGTGCCCACCGAGATCGCTTTCACCGCCGCCAGCACCATGAAGGTGCCGATCATGCTCTCGGTCTTGAAACGCACCGCAGAGCCCACCCCGGATTGGATCCTGGAACTGATGGAAGGCATGATCGTCCGCTCTGAGAATCCTCCGGCCGACAGCCTGATGGAGCAGGTCATCGACCCGGTCAGCGGCCCGCTGGACGTGACGGCCGACATGCAAGCCCTGGGGCTGCAAAACACGTTCATCGCCGGATATTTTTACCTGGGCGCACCGCTGCTCCAGCTATACGACACGCCGGCCAACACGCGCACCGACATCAACTTGCAGCCCGACGTCTACAACCAGACCACGCCCAGCGAAATCGGCCGCGTGTTGGAAGATATCTACCAGTGCGCCGAGAGCGGCAGCGGGGAGCTGATCAGCACCTTCTCCGGGCAGATCTCATCCGACGAGTGCAAACTGGTCATCTCTTATCTGCTGCGCAACAAGACTGCTCTGCTGCTGGAAGCCGGCGTTCCCGAAGGCACACCCATTGCCCACAAGCACGGCTGGATCGAGGAAGCCGACGGCCTGCTGCACACCATGAGCGACGTGGCCATCATCTACACCCCGGGCGGAAATTACGTCCTGAACGTTTTCCTCTACCACCCGGTGCAGCTGGTCTTCGACCCGGCCAACATCATGATCGCCCAAATCTCCCAGGCCGTTTACAATTTCTTCAACTATAATTAACCCAAATTGGGGCCCAGGGTCTCCCGGGATGGTTGGGGGCAGCTTTGCCGCCTCGAACCATCCCGAGATCACCGCTTTTCCCTTAAGGCAACCACCTTTATGCGCAAGCGTATGTCGCCAGAGGAGGAATCATGGACAACCGCGTGTATAAAATCATCGAATTGACCGGGACATCCCTTACCAGCATCGAGGATGCCATCCAGAGTGCGGTCAAGAAAGCCGGCCAGACGGTTCGCAATATGGGCTGGTTCGAAGTGGTCGAAACCCGGGGACGGATCATCGAAGACGCCGCCATTGAATGGCAGGTAACCATTAAGATCGGTTTTACCGTCGAGGATTAAGCACCACTCTAACGGTCTTTTCCACCCGGTACAAAAGGAATACAGGATGACGCTACCGACCCCCCTCACCGGGCCGGCTTATCGTATCCAGACCCAACGTCTGGTGCTGCGATGCTGGAACCCGGCGGACGTTTATTTGCTTAAAGAAGCCATCGAGGCCAGTATTGAACACCTGCGCCCCTGGATGCCCTGGATTCAAAACGAACCCCTGGAATTACAGGCGCGCATCGACCTGCTGCGCACCTGGCGCAGCGACTTCGACAGCGACCGCAATTACACCTACGGCATCTTCGACCGCGACGAAAGCCGGGTGCTGGGCGGGACCGGGCTGCACCCGCGCGTGGGCCCGGGAGGGATCGAGATCGGTTACTGGATCCACGCCGGTGAGATCAACCAGGGCCTCGCCAGCGAAACCGCCGCAGCCCTGACCCAGGTGGCTTTCGAGCTGCTCGACCTGGAGCGGGTCGAGATCCACTGCGACGAGCGCAACCTGCGCAGCGCGGCGGTGCCCCGCAAACTGGGATATGCCCTGGACGGCACCTTGCGCCAGCGCAAACTGCGCCCCGGGGACGACCCTGCCAACACCATGATCTGGTCGCTTTTGCGTCCCGAATACGAACAAAGCGCGCTCAAGCTTACGCCGGTAGAAGCCTACGATGCCCTTGGGCGGAGGATGTTATAAAGTATGGAAAGCACTGAAACACAGGTGTTTCCGGTCAGGCAGCAGGTCATCGAAGGCATCTCGCAGGCCATGCCCATCGTCATGGGCTACCTGCCGGTCGGTTTTGCCTACGGTGTGCTGGCCGAAAAAGCCGGCCTATCTTTCTTCAATACCCTGATCATGTCGGTGATCGTCTTTGCCGGCTCGGCCCAACTGATCTCGGTGGGACTGTTCGCCGCCGGGGTCTCGCCGCTGTCGATCATCGCCACCACCTTCGTGGTCAACCTGCGCCACCTGCTCATGTCGGCCGCCCTGTCCCCGCACCTGGCCGGCTGGCGTAAAAGTGAGCTGGCTGCTTTTGCCTACGAAATCACCGACGAGACCTTTGCCGTCCATTCGCTGCGCTTCAACCGGCCGGGGCCTTCCAAAGCCGTCACCTTCATCATCAACCTGGTCTCCCAGGCGGCCTGGGTCATCGGGACGGCCTTGGGCATCCTGGCCGGGCAGTTGATCGCCGACGTACGGCCTTTTGGGTTGGATTACGCTTTACCCGCCATGTTCATTGCCTTGCTGGTCATGCAGATCCAATCACACACCCACCTGTGGGTGGCCATCTTCTCGGGCATCGTGTCGCTGGTGCTCTTCGCCCTGGGCCTGGATCAGTGGAACGTGATCCTGGCCACCGTTCTGGGCGCCACGCTAGGAGTGTTCTTACAGTCATGGACCAAAACCTCGTCTTGATCACCATCCTGGGCATGACCCTGGTCACCTACATTCCCCGGGTCCTGCCGGTCTGGCTGCTATCTGAAAGGCCCCTGGCCCCGGTGTTCGTCACCTGGCTGCGTTACGTTTCGCCGGCCGTGCTGGCCGCCATGCTCTTCCCTTCCATCCTGATGGTAGATGGCCAGATCCAGCTCAATGTAAATAACCTGTACCTGGTGGCCGCCGTGCCCACCCTGCTGGTGGCCTGGAAGACCCGCAGCCTGTTCGGTTCTGTGCTCACCGGGATGGTGGTGGTGGCCGCCGTGCGTTTCCTGGGCATCCTGCCATGACCCGCCACCCCGTCACAGGGGCCGTTTTACGCGATCCTGATGGAGACCATGTGATGAAAACCCGATCGATCTTGTGGGTGATTGTAGGCCTGGGTTGGCTCGGGCTGGCCGCCTGCCGCCCTGCCACGCAGCTTTCCACGCAAGGCGTGGCCAGCATGTCCTTGAGCAGCAGTGCCTTCTCCGCCGGGCAGGCCATTCCCGCAGACTACACCTGTAAAGGGGCGGACGCCTCCCCGCCACTGGAGTGGAGCGACGCCCCACAAGACACACGCAGTTTCGTCCTGATCATGGATGACCCGGACGCCATGGGCTGGGTGCATTGGGTGGTCTACGACCTGCCCGCCGCCACGACCGGCCTGCCAGAGGCCAGCCGTGAAGATACCCTGGCAGAGGGCGCCGCCATGGGCAAGAACAGCTGGGGCAACACCGCCTACGGTGGTCCCTGCCCGCCCATCGGCTCCCACCATTACAGCTTCAGGATCTACGCCGCGGATACGCTCCTCGACCTCAGCGGCGAGGCGGATAAATCGGCCGTAGAAAAGGCCCTGCAAGGGCATATCCTGGCCCAGGCAGAGCTGATTGGGGTGTACCCGGGCAAGTAACCGCGCCAGAAAGGAGCTCTGCATGCAATTCTTTGACAGCTCGTCCGATATCTCCCTGTGGGTATGGCCGGTCATCCTGGTCGCCCTGGTCGGGTTGGCCTTCTTGAACGGCTGGCTGGAGAAACGCAAAACATCCCGCCAGGATAGCGCCGGTTCGCGCCCTCCGGGGTCAAAAAAGGAATCTCAGCCAGACGATCCCGGCCCCGGGCAAGACTGACGCCCGGCCGGCCGTAACCATTTTCCTGTCCAACCGCAGGTGGGGACCAGGTTTTTGTGGACTGTCCCCAATGCATCTTTCCTTTCCAAGGAGGACCCATGGTCCTGCTGCACATCACTCCGTTGACCGACTGGCAAAATGCTCAAAAAACCGGCCTTTACCAGGCCGATTCCTTGAATACCGAGGGCTTTATCCACTGTTCCACCCAGGAACAGATCGATGGCGTGGCCGAGCGCTTCTACCGCGGCCGCAGCGGGCTGGTCGTGCTGGTCATCGACCAGCAGCGCGTGGAGGCCGAGATCCGCTTCGAAAATCTGGAGGGCGGCAGCCAGCTCTTCCCCCACATTTACGGCCCACTCAACCTGGACGCGGTCATCGAAGTGCGTCCCTTCGAAGGATAAAGCCAGGCCCCCGGCAATCCATTAACGTGAGTCCGAGACCAGCGGGAAAGTGGTTTTGGCGCCCTTTCCCGGCCTGCCCGAACTCACGTTGTTAAATAGCCGGACCGGAGAAGTGCATCTCCGGTCCGGCCTGTATTCTATCCAGATAAACTGATGCTCTTACGCCAGGCCCACAGCCGCGCGCACTTCCTGCATGGTCGCTTCGGCAATCGCACGCGCCCGTTGGGCGCCATCATCCAGGATGGCCCACACCTGATCCGGGTTACCGGCAATCTGCTGGCGGCGCTCCCGGAAGGGTTCGAGGTGCTGGTTGAGGTTGCGCGCCATCATGCGTTTGCAATCCACGCAGCCGATCCCCGCCCGGCGGCACTCGGTATTGACCGTGGCCACTTCCTCGGGGCTGGAGAACACCTTGTGGAAGGCAAAAACGTTGCAGATATCCGGGTTACCCGGGTCGCTGCGCCGCTGGCGCTGTGGATCGGTCACCATCTGCATGACCCGCTGCTCGGTCTCTTTGGCAGTCGAGGCCAGTTCGATGTGGTTGTTCAGGCTCTTGCTCATCTTCTGCTGCCCGTCGATGCCGATCACCTTGGGCACCTGGGTGACTTTCATCTGCGGCTCGATCAACACGTTGGTATTGTAGTGATAATTGAACGAGCGTACCGTCTCGCGGGCAAACTCCAGGTGCGGGGCCTGGTCCACCCCCACGGGCACGGCGCCGGCCTTGTACAGGACGATGTCGGCCGTCATCAGCACCGGGTAACCCAGCAGGCCATAATTGACGTTGTGCGGCTGCTCGCGTACCTTGTCTTTGAAGGTAGGCAGATCAGTCAGCTTGCCCAACGGCGTCACCATGGACAGGATGGTGTGCAGCTCCGTCACCTGGGGCACGTGAGACTGGATAAAAATGATCGATTCTTCCGGGCGGATCCCGGCCGCCAGCCAATCTAACGCCATCTCATACGTATTCTGTTTGAGATCCAGGGTGGTTTCCAACGTCGTCAGGGCGTGCAGGTCCACGATGCAATAAATACAATCGTATTCGCCCTGGAGCGCCACGTAGTTCTGGATTGCACCCATATAGTTTCCCAGGTGCTGCCGGCCGGTTGGCCTGGCTCCCGAAAAAACTCGGCCTTTCTTCGTCATGATCCGCCTTCCTCAAAATTCTTTTTTGACGTGCATTCGAGCGTCACAAATCTCTGCCGGCTCGATCACAGGCTGCCCGAATTATATCAACGAACGCAATTTTTTGGTAAAATGCCCTGTGATGGCAATTACAATCCTGACCCCCGGCGTGCCCAGGCGCAAACGGTTCTTCGATCTGCTCCTGACCGTGCCCGGGCTGCTGCTGGTCTCTCCTTTACTGGTCCTGCTGGCTTTGCTGGTGTGGGCGGTCGATGGCCGCCCGGTGTTCTTCCTGCAACAGCGTCCCGGCCTGAACAACAAGCTGTTCTACGTCTACAAATTCCGCACCATGCGTACCGCCTACGACGAACAGGGGCGTCCGCTGCCGGATGGCCAGCGCATTTCCCCCCTGGGCCGTTTTCTACGCGCCACCAGCCTGGACGAGCTGCCCGAACTGATCAACGTTCTGCGAGGAGAAATGAGCCTGGTCGGCCCGCGGCCGTTGTTTGCCCATTATCTGGAACGCTACAGCCCGGAACAGCTCCGCCGCCACGCGGTGCTCCCCGGCATCACCGGCTGGGCGCAGGTCAACGGGCGCAACCTGATCTCCTGGGACGAAAAATTCCGCCTGGACGTGTGGTACGTGGATCACTGGACGCTGGGCCTGGACATCAAGATCCTGGCCCTGACCTTGTGGAAGGTATTCCGGCGCGAAGGCATCAACCAACCCGGGCAGGCCACCGTCGAAGAGTTCATGGGACCGCAGACCCGCCCCCCGCAGTAAAACCGGTCTATCCCCTGTGATTCCTTGCGGCAGAAATCCTGGTTCCCGAAAATCATCGAGGGAATCGCTTTTGCAAGGGCATTACCCTCTCCAAAAGCGGAGACTCCGAATGCCTGGTTATTCCGTGGGAACGTCCAGGGGGCTCAACCAGCCCGCTGAAAGCCCTTGCAAGACCTCGTCGACCAGCTGCACACGGCCCTCGGTCAAAAAATCGGGGTTGGCATCCACGATCCCCACCGGAGCGCTGGCCACCTGCCCGCCCGTCCCGGCGGCCACGCCGGGCCACAGACCTTCCAGGGCACTGAGGGCGTCGATCTGGATGCTGCCGGCCCAGCGCGGCAGGACCTCTTCCGGCGGAACCTGCCCGCCGCCCAGCAAGACGTAGTTCTTGCCCGCCAGGCTGTTCAACAATTCCGGGCTGCTGGCCTCGGGGGCCACGTAGACCACGTACAGGTTGTACTGGCCCAGCTCGTCAGCAGCGGCCTGCCATTCAGCCGGTGAACTGGCCTGAGACAGCGTCGCGGTCAACGGGAAGCGCACCACCGGCCCGTAAACCGGGTTGCAGATGCCACAGAAATACTGGCCGCCGTTCATGAAGGCCTGCTCGATGGTCGCTCCGGCCGGGGTGTCGTTAGGCACCAGGCCCGCCGCACGCCAGTCCGGCGCCAGGATGATAGACACAAAGCCGGCCACAAAGGCCTGCTGTTCGGGCTGGACGCGGATCACGCTCAGGTTGGGCGAGGCTTCCAGGTCGGTGGGGCTGAAGACGATCAGCTGCGTCTGCCCGGCCGCGCCCAGCAATTCCGCCAGGTTCGACGGTGGGGTCAGGAACACAGCCACTTTGGTCCCCGGGGTGAAATCCGAGGTCTGCATGGCGGGCAGTTCTTCCAGCGCCCAACCGGCCTCTGCAGCGCGCGCTTGCAGCGTCTGCCGGACCCCATCTACCAGCGCAGAGGTCCCGTCGCTGACCAGCAGCACGCGTCCCTGTTCCGGGACGGGCGTCTCGGTGGGAGCCGGGGTAGCCGTAACGGCTTCCGCCGTGGGCATTTCAGGGGTTGGAGAAAGCGTTGCATTACTGCTGCAGGCGGTCAGGAGAGCGGCCAGCAACAGGGCGAGGAGCCAGGACAGGGAAAAACCGGAAAGTTTGGGGCGCTTGTATACCATGAGGGCAATTTTACTCCACGAAGAGGAAATACAATCTCCTGTATTATAATTGTCTTATGATCGAGTTGAATATCCCTGGGCATGGAACAATCCAAATTGAACACCTGGTGTGCGACGTCAACGGCACACTGGCGCACGACGGAAAGCTGCTGGAAGGCGTGGCTCGCGCCCTCGGCAGCCTGCGTGACCGGGTGAAGATCCACCTGGTCACGGCCGACACGCACGGCCGCCAGGCGCTCATCGACCAGCAGCTCAACCTGCAGGCCACCCGCCTGCGCCCGGGATCGGAAGCCGAGCAAAAAAGCGAATACGTACGTTCACTTGGCGCCGAACACGTCGTCGCCATCGGCCAGGGGGCCAACGACGCGGAGATGCTGCGCGCCGCCGCCATTGGAATCGCGGTGTTATCCCGTGAAGGGCTGGCCACAGCCGCATTGACCGCGGCAGACATGGTCGTCCCCGACATCCAGGCTGCGCTCGATTTGCTCGAAAAACCCTTAAGGATCGTAGCAACCCTTCGAAAATGACTTTACCTACCAGTGAACCTTTACCAGATGAGGTCAATCCGCTGCCTCCGGCGCGCCGCAGGCGCAAACGCCGCATTCCCACGCTGGACGGCGATGACGAACGTTCCACTTTCCTCGAAGAACTGGCCCGGCGGGTAACCCCATCGCTGGATTTCTTCATGTTCTCCCTGCTCAGCGGCGTGCTCCTCGGCCTGGGGCTGGTCTTCGACGCGCCGGCCCTGTTCGTCCTGGCCGCCATCCTGGCTCCCTTGATGGCCCCCATCACCGGCCTTTCCCTGGCCACGGTGGTGGGCTCGTTCAGCTTTTTCGTACAGGCCCTGGGTGGGACGGTCATCGGCAGCCTGATCGTCTTTGCCTGCGGCGCGCTGACCGGTTGGATCACCCGCTCGTTGAGCCTCGCCGGCCAACAGGCTGCTCTTCACGTTCATTTCACCTGGCCCGACTTCCTGGTGCTCACCTTGGGTGCTGCGTTGACTGCGTATCTGCTGGCGCGCGCTCCCCGGCAAAAACCGGTGGCGGCCAGCATTGCCATCGCCTACGAGCTGTACCTGCCCATTGGCATCGCCGGCTTTGGCCTGACCAGCGGCGTCTCCGGGCTGTGGCCAGATGGGCTGCTCCTGTTCGCCCTGCACCTGGTGTGGGCCGTCCTGGCCGGGGGCGTCGTCCTGTTTGCCCTGGGGCTCCGCCCGGCCAACTGGATCGGGTACGCCTTTTCAGGCGCCTTCCTGGTCAGCGTGGTGCTCATCTTCGTGGTAGCCAACGGGTTGAACACGGCCTTCCAGCAGCCCGTCAGCATGCCCCCGGTCCGCACCGAAACGCCTACGCCTACTGCCACCGGTACGGTGACCCCCACCTCCCCCTCCCCGACCATTACCAGCAGCCCCACCAACACCCTGGTACCGTCCCGGACACCTACCCTGACGGTCAGCCCGCAGCCCACACCCCTGTGGGCCAAGATCAGCGCGGGAGAGTCCGACGGGGCCTTCGTCCGGGCTCAGCCCGACCCCACCTCTGTGGTGGTCAAGAGCCTGCTCAACGGCATGCTGGTCGAGGTACTGGACGACACGGTCCAGAACGGGAGCGTCACCTGGATCCGGGTGCGCACCACCGAGGGACTGGAAGGCTGGATCGTGCAGTCACTGCTGTCGACGGCTACCCCGGTCCCCACGCCTGCCGCTTCCAACACCCTTGCTCCCACGGTTTTACCATCCTCAACCCTTGTTACCGGATAATCAGGCTCACAACAACGCGCACAGGTCTCCTGCGCTGTGATTAATCCCCCCATGAGCCATTTGAGATATACACAACGATTTTAGGAGAAATCAATGACCATACATTTTGGTACAGACGGGTGGCGTGCGGTTATATCAGACACCTTCACCTTTAACAACTTACGGTTGGTGACCCAGGCTATCGCCGACGCGGTGGCTTCTCCCTCCTGGCTGAACGGCTCGAGCCAGGGCATCGCGCCAGATATGAACCGTATGGTGGTCGGGTTTGATACGCGTTTCCTCTCAGACCGTTTTGCCCAAGAAGTCGCCCGCGTCCTGGCTGCCAATGGTTATACGGTTTACCTGTCTCAGGCCGATATCTCCACCCCGGCCCTATCGTATGCCGTGCGCAACTTGAACGCGGTCGGCGGTGTGATGATCACCGCCTCACACAATGCGCCCCGCTACAACGGCGTCAAACTCAAGTCTGCCTACGGCGGTTCGGCGCTGCCCGAGCAGTGCCGCCAGGTGGAAGTCTACCTGAACGACAACGAAGCCCAGGCGCGCGGCCCCAACTTAATGGATTACGAACAGGCCCGCCAGTCCAAATCGATTATCCGTTTCAATCCCATCATTGCTTACAGTGAACACCTGCGCAAGCTGATCGACTTCGACCTGATCGCTGAGCGGCAGCCGCGTGTGGTGGTGGACTCGATGTACGGCTCGGGCCGCGGCGCCATCCGCGGCATGCTGCAGGGCACCGGCTGCGAAGTCCAGGAGATCCGCGGCGAGATGAACCCCGGCTTCGGCGGGGTGCACCCGGAACCCATCAGCCGTTACCTGGGGGCGCTCTCCGGGGCCATCGGCGCCGGCCTGGGCAATTTTGGTGTGGCCACCGATGGCGACGCCGATCGCATCGGCGCCATGGACGAGCGTTGTAACTTCGTAGACCCGCACAAGATCATGGCCCTGGCGCTCAAGCACCTGGTCGAAAAACGCGGCTGGAGCGGCTCGGTAGTGCGCACCGTCTCCACCACGCGCATGATCGACCGCCTGGCCAAGCAATACGGCCTGAGCATGCACGAAACCCCGGTGGGCTTCAATCACATCGCCGATTACATGCTCAAAGAAGACGTGCTCATCGGCGGTGAGGAATCCGGTGGCATTTCCTTCAAGGGGCACATCCCCGAAGGCGACGGCGTCCTCATGGGCCTGCTGCTGATCGAAATCGTGGCCGCTTCCGGGGGCACGCTGCACGAGCTGGTCGAGGACCTGTTGAAAGAGGTCGGCCCGGCCTTCTACGAGCGCAAGGACATGCGCCTTAAACACCCCGTGTCCAAAGTCCAGATGGTCAAGCGCCTGCAAGACGACGCCCCGGCCCAGATCGGCGGCCAGTCGCTGGTGGAAGTCAGCACCCAGGACGGCGTGAAGTACATCCTGGCCGATGATTCCTGGCTGCTCATCCGCCCCTCCGGCACCGAGCCGGTGCTGCGTGTCTACGCCGAGGGCCGCTCGGGAGACATGGTCAAAGCTTTGCTGGGCTACGGCGAACAGATCGCCGCCAGCATCGCCTGAGAACACACCCTTTTCATTACCGAGGTAATGATTTAATATCTATCCGAATATTCTTTTGTAGTGTTTTTGTCGAGCTTCGCTCGACAAAAAACACTACACAGAAATTTTTTCGGATAGGTTCTTAGTGTGTTAATGCAGGCAGTTTCCCTGCCTGCATTAACACACCGGGCCCTTTACCGGCTTTTCCCCAATTCACGTTAATATAAAACAGCATCCGGCCGGATGCTGTTTTTGTGTATAGATCGGTTTTACTTACCGGGCAGGCATTAACAGCGCCTGTTCTATCAAGTCTAGCCGCTGCCCGACAGGCGCAGGCGACGCACCAGGAAGATCACGCCCACCAGCAGCACCGACAGGCCCAACAGGCCCGGCAGGCCCACCTCGTCGGCAAAGCCCGCCGTAGGCAAGGCCGTGGGTGTGACTTGCTGGGTGCCACCTGGCACACCACCACCGGCTTGCGCCGCCTGGGTCAACAAGGCCGCCACCGTCTGCGTACGGGCGGCAAGGTCGCCGCCTACCGCGGCAGCCTCCAGTTCCTGGGTCGGCTCGGGGGTATCGGTCGGCACCGGGGTGTT